>NZ_JBZVFG010000013.1:53655-83750 GCF_058402785.1 Candidatus Magnetaquiglobus sp. | reverse complement strand
GCGCGCTGACCACCACGGCCACGCGCCAGATTATTCTCAACGCGGTCAACGACGCGCCCGCCTGGAGTGGCCGGAGCCTTCCGGAACCGCGTGGACGGGAAGAGGCGTTTCTGGAACTCTCCCTGGATCCGCACCTCTTCTTTGCCGACGTGGACAGTCCGGTTTTGACCTATGCCGTGGACGCGTTGCCCGATTTCCTTCATTTCGATCCCGACATCCACACCTTGAGCGGCACGCCGGGCCAGGGGGCGCGTGGAACGTATACCATCCAAATCACCGCGACCGATGAAGCGGGGGCTTCCGCGACGATCACCATGACCCTGGTGATCGATCCCGCGCCGACGCGGGTCGGCGAGCCGACGGTCCCGCAACAGCCCCTGCCGGTGAGCGATCCCACGCCACCACGCAACGAACCGCTCGTGGTGATCACCCCATCGGACCACCACCTGAAAGACAGGGACGAGGAGCCCCATCGACCGCAGCTGATCGAAGAAGGGACCGATCCCTTCCAGTTTTCGGCCTTGCGCGATGGGCGGCATACGTTCGGCACCCCACCGGTCTTTCCGGATCCGACCCAGGAGATCAAGGCAAACACGCCGAACCAGGGGGCCATGGAAAGCACCTTCCAGTTGCTGATGGAGCGATCCGACGCCATCCATGCCGACGATGGCGCGATCCGGTCGATCGCGGGGAGTCAATCCGTGGAGGAGATCAACCTGGAATCCTTGCCCGAATCCGGCAACGGTTCCAGACGATTGGAGCTGCAAATCGGCACCACGCTGCGGGAGTCGGATGCCCAACGGGTCATGCCGCAACCCAGGGAGGATGATCGAAGGCATCAACGGGGCGTCAAGGGGTATGGCGCCACCGAGGGGAGTCACGACGAACGGGGCATGCCCGGCCTGACCAACCAGTTGAACATCCACGGAACCAAGGGGTTCCATGCCGCGACTCAGGAGCTGTTGCGCATGCTCAAGGAGGGAAAAGGGTAACCCATGCGTTTTCGGCTTGCATGGACGGGGCGTCTCTTCTCCCGACCCTGGACCTCCCTGGCGAAAATCTTATGGCGATAGCACGTTTCTTGCATGAACCAGGAATCAACCTGTTCTCTTGACCACCGTGGACGCCATGAACTTCGCACCCGAGTCCAAGCCGCCGCGCCCGTTTTCTTTCCCAGCCTGGTTGATCGTGACCATGCTGGCGTTTCCCGGTGCGCTGCTGGCCGCCAACGCGCCCGCCGCGCCGACCACCGACTCGCGCCCGGCCTCCCCGTTGACCGAAATCCGCGCCTACCTGGTGCCACGCGTCCAGACCACCATCTCCGCGCAGGTGGATGCCACCATCCAGAGCCTGCCGCTCAAGGAGGGCGACACCTTTGCCGCCGGCGCCACGCTGATCGCGTTTGACTGCACCACCCTGAACGCCCAGTTCAACAAGGCGCGCGCCGCCCTGACCGCAGCCAGGGATAAGAATCAAGTCATGCAACGGCTGGCGCAACTCCACTCCGTAGGCACCCTGGAGGCGGATGCCAGCCGCTCCGAACAGGCCCAGGCCGAGGCGGATGTCAAATTCCAGGAGTCTCGATTGCGCGGCTGCCGCGTTTCGGCGCCGTTCGCCGGACGAGTCGCCACGCTGATGGCACGCGAACACCAGTTCGTCACCCCTGGACACAATCTCATGAAAATCCTCGACCACCGCCACCTGGAGATGGAGATGGTGGTCCCCTCCCGTTGGCTCGGGTGGCTCAAGGTCAAGGATCGCTTCACCATCCAGATCGACGAAACCCGCAAAACCTATCCAGCGCGGGTGCTGCGTCTGGGCGCGGAGGTCGATCCGGTGAGCCAGACCGTGAAAATCGTCGGCGAACCGATCGACACGTCGGAAGAACTGGTGCCCGGCATGAGCGGCGTGGCACTCTTTACGCAACCGGCAGGATCATCCGATGCCGCGCCATCCCCCTCCAAACCCGTGGAATAAGGCATGCCTGTCCAGGGTGAAAAACTGATTCTCGGCCTCAGCGCGCTGTTGCAGCTGAACAAACGGGCCTTTGCCGCCGAAAACGAAGCCTCGTTCGGCTTTCTGGTGGTCAACGAAACCCATCTGATGACCCCCTATCGCCAGGCGGTGCTGTGGCGACACGCGGACAAGGGATCGGGAGAGGTGGTGGCGGTTTCGGGATCCCCGGATCCGAACGCCCGCGCGCCCTACATCGTCTGGCTGACACGCATTCTCAACACCCCGAAATGGCGCGAACAGACCGCGCCGGTGAGACTGACCGCCGCCGACATCGACGGAGACGACGGCAAGGAGTGGGAACAGTGGCTCCCCACCCATGCCATCTGGGTACCTCTGATCACCGGCGCCGGTCAACGGATGGGAGGGATGCTGCTGGTCAAATCGGTACCCTGGACCGATCCGGAAATCAAGCTGCTCACCAAACTCGCCGACGGCCATGCCAACGCCTGGGAGTTGCTGCGCCATCGCTCCCGAGGTCCGGGATGGCGCGTGCAATCGCTCTTTTCCGCCCCGTCCACCCAATGGCGCTGGGGCGCGGTGACGCTGCTGTGCCTGGTGATGATGCTGCCGGTGCGGCAATCGGTGCTGGCTCCGGCATTGGTGGTGGCTCTGGACCCGGCGCCGATCCGCGCCCCCCTGGATGGGGTGGTGGAACGGGTGCATGTGCAACCCAACCAGATGGTCCGACGCGGAGAACTGTTGATCACCCTCGACGAGGCCCCCCTGAAAAGCAGACTCGAGGTGGAAGAGCGCAACATCGCCACCCTCGAGGAGGAGTATCACCAGATCTTGAAACTCGCGGTGACCGATATCGAAAGCCGCATCCAGAAGAACATCCTGGAAAAACGTCTCGCCAGACAACGCGCCGAGGCCGACGGGATCCGGATTCTGTTGCGCCGCACCCGCATCGAGGCCCCCAGGGATGGGGTGGCACTGTTCAACGATGTTCATGCCTGGCTGGGCAAACCGGTGCAGGTAGGTGAACGGGTCATGGAGATCGCCGCGCCCGATCGGGCCGAAATGGAAATCCGACTGCCGGTGGCCGAGGTGATGGCCATGGAACCGGATGCCGAGGTGATCCTTTATCCCAATCTCGACCCGCTTTCCACCTGGCACGGCCACGTCAATCGCGTCGCCTATGAGGCGCGCGAGATCGAAGGTGTGCTCGCCCACGCGGTGCGCGCCCGCTTCGCGGAGGAACAACCCGCACCCCGCATCGGTCTGCGCGGCACGGCGAAAATTCAGGGCGGGCGGACCACCCTGTTCCACTACCTGTTCCGCCATCCCCTCACCCTGCTGCGGCAACGGTTGGGACTGTGAACGAATCGGGCGCCGATGCCGGTCGTCCGCCGCCGTTGCGCGAGGAGGTGCATCTGTTTCCCGGACCCACCGCCCGGGACGGCTCCCCGACCTGGACCTTGCGCGATCCGGCCAACAACCAGTTCTTCCGCCTCGGCTGGCGGGAGTTCGAAATCCTATGCCGCTGGCGTCGAGGCAGTCCCACCCGCATCGCCGAACTGGTCTCCGAGGAGACCATGATCGACACCACCCCCGCCGATGTTCAGGAGTTGATCCGTTTCCTGCTCGGCGCCAACCTGCTCCGTCCCCAGGGCGAGGGCGGGGTGGAACGCATGCAACGCCATGTGAAGGCCGGCAAGCAGACCTGGTTCCAGCATATCCTGCATGCCTATCTTTTCTTTCGCATTCCTCTGGTCGATCCGGAACGATGGCTGAAAAGAACCCTGCCGTGGGTCGAATGGTGCTTTTCGCCGGTTTTCTTCTGGATGAGCGCACTGGCCGGCCTGTTCGGTCTGCATGCCATCTCCCGTCAGTGGGAGGTGGCCCTGGCGACCCTCGGCGAAACCGACTTCATGACCGAAGCGCTCTTCATCGCCCTGGCCATGGTGGTGACCAAGGCGATCCACGAACTCGGACACGCCTATGCCGCCATCCGTGCCGGCTGTCGGGTGCCGACCATCGGGGTGGCGTTTCTGATGCTCCTGCCGGTGCTCTACACCGATACCAGCGAAGTGTGGCAGTTGGCCGACCGGCGCAAACGACTGACCGTCGCCTCGGCGGGAATCGTCTCCGAGCTGTTGCTGACCGCCTGGGCCGCGCTGCTGTGGGGGGCGCTGCCGGTGGGCGGAACACGGGATGCCCTGTTTTTTATCGCCACGGTGAGCTGGATCTCCACCTTGCTCCTCAACGCCAGCCCCTTTTTGCGTTTCGACGGCTATTATCTGCTCTCCGACTGGCTGGACATCGAGAATCTCCACGAACGGGCCGGTCGCCTGGGACGCTGGAAGCTGCGCGAATGGCTGCTCGATCTGAAAGCCCCGTTTCCGGATGCCGCGCTCCACGACCGACGGCAATTGCTGATCCTGTTTGCCTGGGTGACATGGATCTACCGGTTCTTTCTTTATCTGGGCATCGCCCTCACGGTCTATCACCTTTTCTTCAAACTGCTCGGGATTCTGCTCATGGCGGTGGAAATCGGTTGGTTTCTGGTGCGACCGGTCTGGCAGGAGCTGGCCATCTGGAGGCGACCCGAAACCGGGGTGCGGCTCAATCGACGCACGATGATCACGTTGGGGATCTTCACCGGGTTGATCCTGACGAGTTTCATCCCCTGGAAAGGCACCTCGCAAGCCCCGGCCCTGCTGCAACGAAGCCGCCACGTCACCCTGCACGCCCCGCATGCCGCCCGCGTCGCGGAACGACTCGTGGCCGAGGGAGATCGGGTCGAGGCCGGACAAGCGCTGATCCGTCTGGACTCCCCGGAGCTTTCCAACCAGCTGGAGGTGGCCGGTCACAAGATCGACCTGACCCTGTGGAAACTCGATTTTCGCGGTGGCGCGCCGGCGCTGCTCAAGCGGGCCCTGGTCAACGACAAGGAGTTGGAGGTCGAACGAAGCCAACAGCGGGAACTGCGACGCCAACTCGACCAGCTCACCCTCCGCGCCCCCCTGACCGGTCGGATCGTGCGTCTTGATCCGACCATCACGACCGGACTCTGGGTGGCACAAGGCGAGCCTCTGCTGGAGGTCACCGATCCCGAAAGCTGGCAGGTCACCGCCTACGTGCGCGAGGTGGACATTCCCCGCATCGCGCCGGGCGCGCCGGGACGATTCCACTCCGAGGGGATCGACTGGCCGACGCTTGCCGGCACGATCGAAACGATCGCGCCAGTCGGGAGCGATTCCATCGAAGAGGCGGCACTGTTCACCCAGCATGGGGGCAACGTCCCGGTGAAAAAAGATCCGCGCGGTTTCTGGCAACCGACCACCGCCTTGTACCGGGTTGTCTGGCGACCCGAACCGGGATTCACCCCACCGCCCCACACCCTGCGCGGTACCCTTTTCGTGGAGAATCACCGGGCCGAAAACCTCTTCACCCGCTTCCAACGTCTGGCGCTGGAAGCCTGGATCCGCGAAACCGGATTCTGACAAGGCATGAAACCCCTTCTCGCCACCTTCGGACTCCTGGGAGTGCTGCTGGCTTTCGGACTCTGGCTGCGCCCACCCGCCGTTCCGCCAAACCCAGCCCCCCTGACCATCGACGCGGCTCTGGGGGAAACGTCGCGGGATCACGGCCATGAAAAAGCCCGCGAGCACCGCACCTTCCACTTTCCCCGCGACCACGGCCCACACCCGACGTTTCGTCAGGAGTGGTGGTACGTGACCGGCAATCTCGCCACCCCGGATGGCAAGCGCCAGTTCGGCTATCAGTTGACCCTCTTCCGGATCGGGCTTCAGGCCGACCCACCCCCGCCCGGCTCCTCGGCCTGGCGCACCAACGCCATCCATCTGGGGCATCTGGCGTTGAGCGACATCGGATCAGGCCGTTTTCATCACTTTCAACGGGTGATCCGCCCGGCTCTCGGCATGGCGGGGGCTGACGTCGAACCGTTCCGGGTGTGGCTTGGAGACTGGTCCTTGGGCATCCACGGTGGCACGCCGGAGCAGCCACGCTTCAAGCTGGTGGCCGCCCAGGAGGGGGTCGTCCTCGAGCTGACGCTTGAGGCCACCAAACCGGTGGTGTTGCAAGGGGAGCAGGGATTGAGCCGCAAAAGTGCAACCAGCGATGCGGCCTCGTATTATTATTCGTTGACCCGTCTGGCCACCACGGGGGAGATCCGCGTCGGGGAAGAGCGGTATGTGGTGAAGGGATCGAGTTGGTTCGATCGGGAGTGGAGCACCTCGGCGTTGACCCCGGAGCAGGCGGGTTGGGACTGGTTCGCCTTGCAGCTCGACGACGGACGGGAGCTGATGTTCTACCGCATGCGGTTGAAAAACGGCCAGGACGACCCGGCGAGCCAGGGCACATGGATCGGGACCGATGGCCGGTCGGTGCGTCTGACACGATCCCAGTGGCGGCAACGGGAGAGCGGGCACTGGACAAGTCCCAAAACCGGCAACCGCTACCCTTCCGGCTGGGAGATCGAGCTGCCCGAGCATGATCTGGCCTTCGAGGTGACGCCGCGTCTGGTGGATCAGGAGTTGGCCGATGCCGCGCTCCACTACTGGGAGGGGGCGGTCACGGTGCGTGGTCGATCGAAGGGGGCGCCGATCGCCGGGGTCGGTTACGTGGAGTTGACCGGGTATGGTCCGGCGGCACCGTAAGCCCCGGTCTAAAGCAGGGTCGCCTTGACTCCCGGCGGCATCCCCTTGCGTTGCGGATTGGAGGCGAAGGCCTCCTCCAACGCCCGCCCCAGCTGGGCAAAAATCATCGGCCACCCCGCCTCGGGATCCGGGATGGTGGCAAAATGAATCATCAACGAGGCGCTCATGCCGCCCACCAACCCATCGAGAAAATCGTCCAGATCCTCGGAACGAATCCCTCCGGCCACCTCGCGACCGATCAGAAAACCCTCCCGCAACGCCGCATGATCCCCCACGAGGGGCACCAGAGAGAGAAATTTCCGTCCCTCGACGCTGATTCCGACCCGAATCGGCGCATGCAGATCCTCGGGCGTGCGCACGCTTGATCCCGCGCCGTTCACCCCGCTCTCCTCCATGCGGATCTTCAAGATCTCGAACAGAACCCGTCCGAGCACCAACGCGGTATCCTCGAGCACCACATGGCTGGAACTCAACGCCAGAGCCCGACACTCGACCCGCAACGAGAATCCGGCCCGATCCGCGAGCAACGCCAGCAGCGCCGGAAAGCCATCGACGCGGATCGAATCGGCCACCTCGAACCGAAACAGATGTTCCCCGACGCGGGTAAAATCCACGCTCAAACTCAAGGCGCTCTCGGCGGTCACGCGGATTGCCCGGCAGTGGCTGGCGGTTTTCTCTTCCAGCACGAAACGGCTCTCCACCGGTTTGGCCGCCGGCACGTCCGGGAGCGCGACCACCGGGATGACCGGCGGTTCCATCACCCGGCGCAGGGCGATTCCCAGGGTGCGGTAGATCCCCTCCCAGGCGTGATGGGGATCCTCGGCGGAACAAAGCCGCACCTGGATCCGCGCGCCCAGCCCCAACGCCAGCCCATTCATCAACTCCCACATCGGGCGACCCGAAGCCGCCTGCTCGCAGCGCAGCGCCAGAAACCAACCCGTATCCACCCCGCCGCCGGAGAGGAATTCCGCCCCATGGTCGGCGCTGTTCCAGTCGATCAGAATCTCGGCACTGCCATCGTCGATCATGCCGAGGGCGGCGGCTTGCGCGTTCCGACGCGGCAGCAGGGCCAGCTCGACCCCCAACAACCGCCCCAGCTCGAACCAGCGGTCGTTGTTCCAATCCAGACGGATCGCCACCCCGAGTCGCCAGGCGATGTGTTCCACCATGTGGCTGACGAAGTCATTCGGGGTGAGGATGCGCTTGGCGCGGATATCCCCGCCCGCCACGACCAGTTCCAGGGGTGTGAAGGCCGATTGAACCTGACGGGCCAGTCCAGAGGCGGCCAGCACCTCGAACGGGGTTCCGCCGGTGGCCACCGCGATCGTGTGGCATCCGGCGGCATGACCCGCCTCGAGCCCCAGCAGGGAGTCCTCGACCACCACCGCCTGGTCGAGCGTCACCCCCAGCAGGCGGGCAGCGTGCAGATACCCATCCGGAGCCGGTTTCTTGCGGAACCCCTCCAGGTCGTTGCCCACGGTCAGATCGAAGAAGGCCAGAATGCCGGAGCGTTCCAGAATCGCCCGCACATCGTTGCCGGTGTTGTTCGAAACCACCGCCATGCGCAGGCCGAGACGACGCGCTTCGGCCAGGATCTCGGCGATGCCGGGCAGAAGCTCGAACGGCGTGGTGACCCGTGCCTCCTCGTATCGGGCGAGAATCCCGGCTCGGGTCGCCTCATCGGCCCGAACCCCATGACGGGTGGTCAGTTCCGCGAAGATCTTCTCCCAGAAGGCCGGCGGATGGAGCGCGAAGATCGACTGGATGAAAGGGTCGTCGATCGCCTTGCCGGGTCCGAAGTGGGCTTCGATCAACTGGTTGCAGATCTTGAAATCCAACCCCAACGAGTCGATCAACACCCCGTCCATGTCCCACAGGATGGCGCGGGTGGCGGCTGGAACCAGCATCCGGTTGGCGATGCGGAGATGATCCGGCGCGACCCGGATGGACGTGGCGCGTTGTTCCTGTGTGTTCATGCGTGTTTTCAATCGCTAATCGTGCTCTTGATCGAGCGGATGGCTTCCATGTTGTCGAGCAGGGCATCGACGACCCTGGGATCGAAGTGCCGATCCCGTTCGCGAACGATGTGTTCCACGGCGTCGTCGATACTCCAGGGCTGTTTGTAGGGACGCCAGGAGGTCAAGGCGTCGAACACATCGGCCACCGCGCAGATACGGCTTTCGATGGGAATCGACTCCCCGGAGATCTGGTTGGGATAGCCCGAACCATCCCATTTTTCGTGGTGGGTCAGGGCAATGGTACGGGCGGTGACGAGTGGCTCCTCGCGATAGCCGGACAGGATGTTGCCACCGATGATGGCATGGGTCTTGATGATTTCGAACTCCTCCACCTCGAGACGGGCCGGTTTGAGCAGGATGTGATCCGGAATGCCGATCTTGCCGACATCGTGCATCGGCGTGGCATGCATGATCAGATCGCAATGGTGCTCGGAGAGTCCCATCACCCGCGCCAGAAGCGCCGAGATCTGACCGATGCGGATGACGTGACGACCGGTTTCGTTGTCGCGGTATTCGGCGGCGCGGCCCAGACAGCGGATCACCTCCAGGCGGGTTTCGTGGAGTTGACGGGTTCGCTCCTGGATTTTCTCCTCCATGCGTTTGTAGAGAATGCGCACCGAGAGCATGTTGCGGATGCGCGAGATCACCTCGGAGGGGTTGAAGGGTTTGTTCAGGAAGTCCTGGGCGCCGTGGGACAGGGCTTCGAGACGGGTGGTTTCTTCGGTGTTGGCGGTGATCACCAGAATCGGCAGATAGGGATCCTGGCCGATGCGCTCAAGGATTTTCATCACCTCGATGCCGGGCAGGTTGGGCATTTCCAGATCCAGAAGCATCAGATCGAACCGTTGCCGGCTCCAGAGTGCCTCGACCTCGCGGGGATCTTCGACGGTGGTGACGTTCACGTAGCCGTGTTGTTTGAGCAGACTCTTGAGAACGATCAGGTTGAGCTTCTGATCATCGACGATCAGAATGCTGGCTTGATGACGATCGGCATCCAGGCTGGAATCGAAGGCGTGGGACATGGTATCATTCACCTGGACGACGACGGCGTTGCGACTTGAATCAACAGACTCATTTCACCATTCTCCGTCACGAACTATAACGACCATCCGGCCCGGATTCAAGTTTTTCGCCTGTTTCTCCAAACCATTTTTCCAGGTGTTCCATGCGCATCGACCCCATGCGAATCGATTGGTTGCTCTCCGTTCGGGAACGACTGCCGCCATTTCTCGCCAGCCTGCGCCGTGGCGACCAGCCAGGAGCCTACAACCCCTGCCCGCACGGCTCGATTCTGGCCGGAGAACGGGCCGCGTTGGGTTTTTCCTGCTTTGCCAAAAAGATTCTCGATGCCCTGGGGCTCTGGGAGTCGCTGCCAGAAAGCGAACGCAACGCCTGGCTGGACTTCATCCGCGCCTATCAACGTCCGGATGGAACCTTCGTCGATCCCGCTCTGCTCGCCGGCATCGCGCGTCCGGTCCCGACCTGGCGGGCGCGGCTGAAACGACGCCTGAAGGGCCAGGCCATCCCGGATCCGATCACCGACGCCATCCTGGCCGAAACCAAACAGGCCATCGCCACGCTGGCCGCCTCCGGGCAGAGCCCACGTTATCCGTATGCCGGCTTTCCCCACGATGCGCTCGCCTTGGAAAATCGCTTGAAAAGCCTCGACTGGCACCATCCCTGGTCCGCCGGGGCCAAAACCGCCATCCTCGCGCTCTTCGTGCAAAGTCAGGGACCGCTGCTCCCCGAGGTGGATGCGCCCTTGTTGCGCCAGACCCTGATCCGTTTTCTGGCCAGCAAGGCCGATCCGGAGAGCGGCGCCTATTTCGCCCCACCCACCCCGCCGGCTCGGGGACAGTTGATCAACGGCGCCATGAAGGTGCTCAACGCCCTGGAGTGGCTGGAAGAGCCGATCCACCATCCAGAACGGCTCATCGACACCTGTCTGTTGCAGGGGCCGCCGCCCGCCGGCTGTCATGTGGTGGACTGGATCTACGTGTTGCATCGCGCCGCGCGTCAGACCGGGCACAGACGCGCGGAGATCGAGGGTCACCTCGTCGAGATCATGGATCGGATCCGTCTCCATCAGGCTGCGGATGGGGGGTTCTCCTATCTCCCTGGCCAGGCGCAGAGCGGCTATTATGGGGCCACCATCTCCCGTGGTCTGAACGAGGGGGATATTCACGGCACCTGTCTTTTGACCTGGGGATTGGCCATGTGCGTCGAACTGCTGGCGTGGGATCTGCCTGGCTGGAAGCCGTTCCGGGCATGAACGGGGCGGACATCGCTGCCGAACCGCCCCCGAGGGTGACGGTCTTGACCAGCGTGTACAACGGCGCCCCGCATCTGGACGCGGCGATTGAAAGCATCCTGGCACAGACCTGGAGGGATTTCGAATTCCTGCTGATCGACGACGCCTCGACGGACGCTTCACCGAGGATTCTCGCCGCCTGGGCCGGGCGTGATCCACGCATCCGTCTGGTGCGCAATGCGGAAAATCTGGGTCTGACCCGCTCGTTGAACAAGGGGATCGCCCTGGCACGGGGTGTTTGGATCGCCCGTCAGGATGCGGACGATCGATCGTTGCCCGAACGGCTGGAACGGCAACTGCGCTTTCTGGAGTCCCATCCGGAGGTGGGGTTGCTGGGCAGTGCCGCCTGGATTCTCAAAGAAAACGGCCAACGCGACTCCATCCCCAGAGGCGTGCCGTCCCGTCACCCGGCCATTGCCTGGCATCTGTTGTTCGCCAATCCGTTTTTTCACGCCTCGGTGATGGTTCGGCGTGCGTTGCTCCTGGCCAACCCGTATGACGAATCCGTCCGTCACGGCCAGGATTTCGAGCTGTGGGGCCGTCTGGTCTTCAAAACCCGCGCCGCCAATCTGGCAGAACCCCTCATCGAGCTGCGCCATCACGACGCGCGCATCAGCGTCCGTCAGCATGCAAGTCAACAGGCGACAGGCATGGGGATTGTTCAGGGACGGTTGAAAAAGCTCTGTCCGGATCTGAGTTGGGACGAGGCGCGTGTCACGGCGGTGCGCCGGTTGATCCACACCGAGTGGCCGAAGGCGGGGGAGACGGCGGGGGTCTATTTTGTGTGGTTATGTTTGCTGGAGCATTTTGAGCGAAGCATGGCCCACGATCCGGAACGATCGGAGCTTGAGCAGGTGCAAGCGCGGGTTTTGCGTCGTTGCTGGCGGGCCTTGATCGGCATGCATGGTTTGGCGGACCGCTTGCGCCTGTTGCGCGAGATGGTGCGTGTAGCAGGATGGCAGAATGCGTTCACGATTCTGATTCAACTGGCGTTGGCGCGGTTCAAACCGCACCAACTGTGAGGCATAATCCTTTACCATGGAACTCCCGAGGGGGGCTCCTCCCATCATGCAAATTACCGTTGAAAAAAAAGAGAGCGTCTGGGAGCTTCCTCTCCCAGACACTCTCTTTTTTTTCACAGTTGAAGACAATCGATTCCAAGCGAATCGCCCATCCCCCCTTCATCTCTCCCCTACCCCCTACGGCGCATCGAAACGCAACGCCTGCACCCGGTTGCGCCCCGCCGACTTGGCGGCATACAACTGCTCATCCGCCAAGGCCACCACATGCAACGGCGAACGCCCGGCAATGCAACGCACCGTCACCACCCCGAGACTGGTGGTCACCACCTTGGCCGCCGACGACTTGACGTGCGGAATCCTCAACCCCTGAATGCCGGCACGCAACTTCTCCGCCATCACCACCGCCCCATCATGACTGGTCTCGGGTAACAGACAGACGAACTCCTCCCCGCCGTAACGCGCGCCCAAATCCGCAACACGGGTCAAGGTCTGCAACACCACCCCACCCACCTGACGCAGACAATCATCCCCGGCCAGATGGCCATACGTGTCGTTGAACGCCTTGAAATGGTCTAAATCGAACAAAATCAACGACAACAAACCCCGCGAACGGGCCAAACGCTGATGCTCCTTCTCGAGCGCCCCATCGAAATGACGCCGGTTGGAAAGCCCGGTCAACCCGTCGGTGATGGCCAGCCGCATCAATTGGTCGCGGGCGTTCTTCAACTCGATCTGATTGCGCACCCGCGCCTTGACCACCGGAGGAGAGACCGGCTTGGTGATGTAGTCCATGGCGCCCAACTCCAAACCGCGCGCCTCGTCGTTCACATCGCTCATCGCGGTGACGAAAATGACCGGAATGTTCGCCGTGTCACGCTCCTCCTTGAGTCGCGCACACACCTCATGACCGTCCATGCCCGGCATCTTTACATCCAGCAAAATCAAATCAGGCTGGGCAGTCTTCGCCAACTCCATCGCTTTCTTGCCATCGGTGGCAAAAAGAATCTCGTAGCGCTCCTCGAGAATGTCGGTCAACACCGCAATGTTGATCGACTCGTCATCCACGATCAGAATCGTTCCAGGTTGTTCCAGACTCATCGTGACTGCTCCTCAACCCCTTGCAAATGCACCATGATTCGATTCAACGCTTGGCTTGCCGCCTCGAAATCCAACCGCTCCACGCCGGATTCCATGGCCCCGAGCGCCTCCTCGCAACCACTGCCCACCAACAACTCGCTCCAGCGGGGAAACCGCTTGCGGATCGACATGCTGTTGCGCTCCAACAACACACGCAACTCACCAGCCATGACCTGAATCTCCTCCCAGGGCAACGTGTGCGACATCATGACGGGAGCCGAACGGACAACCGGCTCCGGAGCCATCCCGGCGATCGCCCGCAGGGTCTCTTCCATCGCGGTCCGCAACGGCGCAAACAACCCCTCGATGGTCCCCTGATCGGCCCCTTCCCGCAACGCCAACTCCATTTCACGGGCGGCGACATGCACACTCTCCGCCCCCAGCGTCGCCGCCACCCCCTTCAAACCATGCACCAGTTGGGATGCCTCCTTCAACCCGCGGGCATCCAACAACGCCCGCAAGCGCGTCATACCGTCGCTGTTCTGTTCCGCAAAACTGCGCAACAAACGACGCAGCAACAACGGCTTGCCATTCACCCGCGTCAAGGCGGATTCCAGATCAAAAGCCGGCCCCAGATCCGGCAACACCTCGCGCTCGACCACCAACGGACGGCGGGTGATCACCGGTTCCTCGGCCTCCCGCGCCTTGATCCAGCGTCCCAGCACCGCCCCCAGCACCGCCGGATCGATGGGCTTGGCAACATGATCCACCATGCCCGCCGCAAAACACAACTGGCGTTGACTTTCCATGGCATGGGCGGTCATGGCGATCACCGGCGGCGATCCGTCGCCCAGGGCCGCGCGAATGCGCCGCGTTGCCTCCAGACCATCCATCTCCGGCATCTGCACATCCATCAACACCGCCTCGTAAACGGCGGGACGGGCCAAAACCGCCTCGACCGCCAACCGTCCGGTACCCACGACATCCACCAGAATCCCCATGTCGCCAAGCAGTTCTTCGGCCACCTGCTGGTTGATCTCGTTGTCCTCGGCCAACAACACCCGCGCTCCGCGAATCCGCATGCCAGGCAGCGTCACCGCCAACTCTCCGGTGGAACCATCCACGATGGATCCGTTCTCCGCGCTTCGAAACACCGAGACAATGGCATCGAACAACATCGAAGCCCCAACCGGCTTCATCAGGCAGGCGCGCGCCCCCTCGCGTTCGGCGCGCGACAACACCTCCTCGTCACCGAAGGCGGTCACCAGAAAAATGGTCGGCGACGCCTCGAAACGGGGCAAGGCGCGAATGCGGCGCAAAGTCTCCACCCCGTCGAGTTCCGGCATCTGCCAATCCATCAACACCAGATCGCACGGTTCACCCTGATCGGCCATGCGCTCCAATTGCGCCAGAGCCTCGATGCCGTCCGCGGCCTGGGTCACCCGCATCGACCAGTGGTGGAGCAATTCGGTCATGATCTCACGGGCCGACGGGTTGTCATCCACCACCAGGGCATGGAGGTTGCTCAGATCCCACCACACCTCGCGCGATTGATACCCCTCGATGAGCGATTCAGGCGCCCGTCCGAACCGCCCGATGAAGGTAAACGTGCTCCCCTCGCCCAAACGACTCTCCACCGAGATGGTTCCGCCCATCAACGTGGCCAGGCGATTGCTGATCGCCAATCCCAGTCCGGTACCGCCGAAGCGACGCGTCATCGACATGTCGGCCTGGGAGAAGGATTGGAACAGACGGGCCATCTGCTCTTCGCTCATGCCGATGCCGGTATCGCGGATGGCGATCGAGAGAGTCAGCCAATCCTCCAGGCTCTCCAGCACCGTCACCGAGACCATCACCTCGCCGTGCTCGGTGAACTTCACCGCGTTGTTCACCAGATTCAGAACGATCTGTCCCAAACGGGTCGGGTCGCCCACCAGGTCCATGGGCAACGACGGCGGCACCGAAAACAACAGCTCGATCCCCTTCTCCGCAGCTCGCAAGGCGATCACATTGGCGATGCCATCCAGAACCTGCCCGAGGTGGAAGGGAATGTGCTCCAGGGAGAGCTTGCCGGCCTCGATCTTGGAAAAATCCAGAATGTCGTTCAACACCCCCAGCAGCGACATGGCCGCGTTGCGGATCTTGTGCAGATAGTCCCTCTGCCGAGGTGGCGGGTCGCCGCGCAGGGCAAGATGACTCAACCCGATCACCGCGTTCATCGGCGTGCGGATCTCGTGGCTCATGTTGGCCAGAAACTCACTCTTGGCGCGGGTCGCCTCCTCGGCGGCCAGACGCGCCGCCTCCATCGCCCGCGCCGCCTCCTTGCGCTCCGTCACATCCACCAGCAGTCCGACGAAATTCTTCACCGCGCCATGATCGTCGCGAATCGCGCTCACCACCAAATCGACCCAGATGATCCCTCCGCCATTGACCAGGCACCGTTTTTCAAGACGGTAATTGTCGCGTTCACCGTTCAGGATCTCCTGAATGAACCCGATCTCCGCCTGCACATCATCCTTGTAGGTAAAACGGGCAAAACTGGATCCCGTCAGTTCTGATTCCGGATAACCCAGAAGCTGCTGAAAGCTGTCATTGAAATGCAACAGGTTACCATGGGCGTCCGCAAAGGCGATGCCGGCATTGGCCTGCTCGAAAATGCTCCGAAAACGCATCTCCGAGTTGCGACGCGCCTGTTCGATCAAAACCTGAGTTGTTATATCCTGCACCGTACCCAAGGCCATCCTGGCCACGCCATGGGGGTCGAAGGTGATTTCCGCCTGCTCGCGCACCCATTTGATCTCTCCATCCAGGGCAAGACGATGAATGATATCATAGGGAGCCCCCTGCAACGCCGCCTGCCAGGCCCCGTCCACATCCACCCGGTCGTCTTCGGGAATACGCGACAGAAACAGCGCATAGGTGATCGGCGTGCCCGCCGGCAAACCGAAAATCCGATAGCTCTCCTCAGACCAGACCAACTCGCCGTCGTCCAGATCCAGATGCCAGCTTCCCACCTTGGCCACGGACTGGGCGCGTCGCAAGGTCTGCTCGCTCTTGGCCAGGGCCTGTTCGATGCGCATCCGCTCGGTGATGTCGCTGACGATGCCGTTCCACATGGCATCCCCATTCCGCAGGGCCTTGCCGGTGGATTCGATCCGCAGCCAGCGGATCTCGTCGCCGATGGTGAAGCGTCCTTTCCACAAGAACGCCTTCAAGGTGAGCGCCGCCTCCTGGTTGGCCTCCAGAAAGGAGACGCGATCCTCGGGATGGACCAGGGAGAAGGGGCGGGAGGGATTGGTGAGGATCTCGCCGGGTTCCAGACGAAACATGGCACAGAAGCGGGCGCTGACGTATTCGAATCGTTTGCCCCCTTCCGCACTCACGCGGAATTGATACACCCCGATCGGGATGCGTTCGATCAGATCGTTGTACTGCTCCTTGCTGAGTTGCAGCTCCTGGGTACGCGCCGCGACCCGTTGTTCCAGCCCCAGATTCTGCTCGGCGATACGCGCGTGACTCTCATGCACCTGGTGCATGAGCTGGTTGAACACCTGGCGCAGCGTGACGAACTCGGCGATATCCCGTGATCCATCGGATTCGATGGTCTGGCCCTGTTCGGTGACGTTGGCCACCTGACGGGTAAAGCGCATCAGGGGACGCACCACCAGGGAGCGGGTCAACAACCACTGGGTCACCAGCAGCAGAATCAGCAGTCCGACCACCGAAACCGCGACCTGACGCATGGTTTTCTGCAAATCCGCCAGAACCTTGGCATGATTCGAGGCGATGACCAGCTCCCCAAGGGGGCGCCCCGGATCGGCATCGCGCCGCAAACTCCGATGCACGGTCAGGTCCGGATCGGGTTTATCCTCGCCATCCCGACTCCAGACCGCGTTCATCTCTCCCTTGAGATCGCGGATCTGAACATGAACCACCACCGGATGGGTACCGATGCCGGCGGCCTGGGCTTGCAACAGATGCTGTTGATAGTCCCAAATCGCCGACGCCGCCCCGTTTGCGGAGATGTCGGCCAGAGTCTTCAGCGTCTCCAGAGTGGCATTGCGCGCATCCCGATAGGCCATTCCCAACTGTAAACCGACCAGGGCCAGCGCGAACAGCAGATAGGCCAGCAACAGCTTGCGCAAAAGAACCTTGGAAAGCGTCGCGTTGCCACCATGCTCCGGAACCACGACCCGTTTCCAACCAAAGGATGCGCCCATCGATCACCCCAGCCGAATTCATTCAGACAACATCGCATCCGCATCCTTGGCCGGGAGATATTTCAAGAAGATCGTGCGCAACACACCCTCCCGTTTCATCTCTTCCATCAAGGCACGCCACTGTTCGACATCCATGGCATCATACCGGATCCGGGACAGCACCAGACCATGGGATTGCCCCTTCTCTTCGGGTGACCAGTCCTGCACCTCCACCAGATCGTCCATGGCCAGATCGCGCAGATATTTCCGGTACACCGGTGGTTGGGCGAACACCACATCCACCCGATGGCTCTGGAGTTTTCGAAAGATCGATTCCGCCTCCGGCGTCTCCTGGACACGATCGGCCAGTCGCAGTTGATCCAACCACGGATCGTGCGTCCCGCCATATTTCAAGGAGCTGACCACCCCGATCTGCAACCGGGTTTGATGCAGGAACTCCCGGGCGCTCTGCACCCGGCTTGCCACGTCGTTGTGGACGATCGCATAGGTCTTCATGCGCATGTAGTCGAGAAACCAGAACAACGTGTCCCGCTCGGCGGTTTTCAGCCCGGAGACGCTCATGTCCAGATCGCCCGAGGCCAGATCGGCCCAGATGCGTGCCCGTGTCATCACCTGGATTGCGAACCGGCAGCCACTCCGATTGCGCAACTCCTCGACGATATCCTGGTTGATTCCGACCCCTTTGTCGTACAAAAAGCCGTTTTCGTAGAATCCCATACGGATCGGTCGATCGCCACACTTCACCGGATCGGCCCAGGCACCGGTCCCGGCCAGCAGACCGAGGAGCGGGCCAAGCAGCAGGGCCAGGACACGATTGCGAGCCATCATGGATCAACCTCTCCCCTGCGGTGTCACGGTTTCCTGGTTACAAGGCCCATGATAGACCAGAATATAAACCATCACACGGATTTATTATATATATAATACAGATTGACACAATCAATAACACCCGATTGGACGATCCATTTTATGCCGTTATTGTAAACCTGACAACCTGAATCGACCAAAGCCGATACCGTGAAACGCCCGCCAGGGAGGTCCACGATCGGGGGAGGGGGTTCTCCCCCATCATGCAGGTTCCAGGGGCGCATGGCCTTTGACAGGAGAGACTTGGGCGGATCGACAGGGAGATTGATCGCCGGAGTCGTTGGCGTGTGATGGGGAATTCTGGACAGATCCCATGCGCGGCACCTGCCGAGATCCTGGCGTCCCCATGCGGGCAACGCCAGGATTTGGAGTGTTGTAACGTGCATGATGGGAGGTTGACCGTCAACGCGACACGCTTGAACGCGATGCTCTTGACGGTCACCCCTGATCAAACCACCTCAGCCCAGGGAGACCGGACGCAGGGAAGCCAAGGAGGCGTTGATCTTCTCTTCGGGATAGGCATAATCCTCCAGATCACCGGCAAAATAGCGATCGTAGGCCGCCATGTCGAAGTGACCATGACCCGAGAGGGTGAAGAAAATGGTCTTCGCCTCGCCGGTCTGCTTGCAGGCGAGCGCTTCGTCGATGGCGACACGCACCGCATGGTTGGCCTCCGGTGCGGGCAGGATCCCCTCGGAGCGGGCAAACAGCACGCCGGCCTGGAAGGTAGCCAGTTGCGGCACGCCCACCGCCTCGATCAATCCGAGGTGGACCAGATGGGAGACCAGGGGCGAATCGCCGTGATAACGCAGACCACCGGCATGGATCCCCGGCGGGATGAAATCGTGGCCCAGGGAGTACATGGGCAGCAGCGGGGTCAACTTGGCGGTATCGCCGTGATCGTAGGCGTAACGGCCCTTGGTCAAGGTCGGGCAGGAGTCCGGCTCCACGGCCACCAGGCGGACCTGCTTGCCTGCGGCCTTGTCCATCAAGAACGGGAAGGCGGTGCCGCCGAAGTTCGATCCACCGCCGCAGCAGCCGATCACCACATCCGGGAACTCATGGATCTTCTTGAACTGCTCCCGCGCCTCCAGGCCGATGACGGTCTGATGCAGCACCACATGGTTGAGCACCGAACCCAGGGCATAGTGGGTATCCTCGCGGCTGGCGGCATCCTCGACCGCTTCGGAGATGGCCAGACCCAACGAGCCGGGGGTGTTCGGATCCAGGGCCAGGGCGGCGCGACCGCTTTGGGTCATGTTGGTGGGGCTGGCGAACACCTCGGCGCCCCAGGTCTCCATCATCGAACGGCGGAAGGGTTTTTGCTGATAGCTCACCTTCACCATGTAGACCCGCACGGTCAGGCCGAACATCGCGCCAGCCAGCGCGATCGACGAGCCCCACTGTCCGGCGCCGGTTTCGGTGGTCAGGCGGCGGCAGCCTTCTTTCTGGTTGTAATAGGCCTGGGCCACGGCGGTGTTGGGCTTGTGGGATCCGGCGGGGCTCACCCCCTCGTATTTGTAGTAGATCTTGGCCGGCGTGCCGAGGGCTTGTTCGAGTTGACGGGCGCGAAACATCGGCGAGGGACGCCACATGCGGTAGATATCCCGCACCGGCTCCGGGATCGGAATCCAGCGCTCGGTGGAGACCTCTTGTTCGATGAGCGCCATGGGAAAGAGCGGCGTCAGGGCTTCGGGACCGATCGGGTTGCCATCCGGCCCGAGCGGCGGCGGCAGCGGAACCGGCAGATCGGCGGCCACGTTGTACCACTGTTTCGGGATTTCCGACTCATCGAGCAGAATCTTGACATCACCCATGGCAATTCACCCTCTGTAAGCAACAAAAATTAATGACGAATGAAGTCCCCACCCCGGCGGAAGAGTACTCCGCGCGCCCCCGCGATGCAACCGTGGGTGATTTTCAAGGTTTGAAAATCGCCGCCAGAAAGGTGCTCAGCTCCTGCCATGATTTCTGATCCGCCTCGGCGTGATAGGCGATCGGGAGTTTGAATTGGGCGCCGAGTTTCGTGGCATCGGGATTGGTGAAGGCGTGGGTCACCCCCGGATAACCGACGAACCGCATGTCGGCTCCGAGATCCTTCATCTCCGCTCGAAAGGCCTCGACCTTGGCCGGCGGAATCATCGGGTCGTCATCCCCGTGCAAAACCAGAATCCTGGCCTTCACCGCGCCTGGTTTGGCTGGCGCGATCGGATCCAGGCCGCCGTGAAAGCTCGCCACCCCTTTCAGCGGCACGCCCTGGCGCGCCATATTGAGCACCATGCCACCCCCGAAACAGTAGCCGATGGCCGCGATGCGGGTTCCGTCCACCTTGGGTTGTTGGGCCAGAAAGGCCATGGCCGCCTCGAAACGGGCCTGGGCGGTCGGAAAGTCCTTGAAAAGCGCGGAGGAGAACCCCTTGGCGTCATCCGGATGTTCTGCGGTCTTGCCATCGCCATACATGTCCACGGCCAGGGCGGCGTAGCCCATCTCGGCCAGCATGCGCGCCCGTTTGCGGGCGTATTCGTTGTGTCCCCACCACTCATGCACCACCAGCACGCCGGGCAGTTTGCCGGCGCGGGATTCGTCGATGGCCAGGTAGCCTTTCAGGGTCACGCCCTGGGCCGCGTAGCTGACCGGTTGGCCGGCAATCCTGCTTTCGGCTTGCGTCTCGCCGGTGAAGCCGGCGAACAGGAGCAGCATCAACAAAGAGAGAAACGCTCGCATGTGTCACCTCATGATCCAATCGAATCAACCGACCCCGGCCAACTACGCCCTGCGCGAAAAACTCCCCGGCACCACCGGCCCATCCACCTCTCCGTCCACCCTGGTCCCCCGCGCCGGCTTGGGCTCGAACTTCATGCACGGCGAACCGGAACTGCGCAACACCTCCTGCCAGGGCCACAACGCGGTCTTGAACCCCATGGCCCGACAGCCGCGCGGGTGATCGGCTTCCCAGGTGATCCGAAAATGACGGCAACGCAGACAGTCCACCGGTTGCCCGACATGATGCCCCGAATCGTCCATGGCAGGACTATGACTCCTCACGATCGGAATTCAGTGCTTCCAGAACCGATGCGAGAATAGCATCAAAATGGTGAAGATCTCCAGGCGTCCAACGATCATCATCGACGCCAGAATGATTTTTCCGAAAGCCGGGACATGGGCAAAGTTGTCCATGGCCCCGACCGTGTTGAAACCTGGCCCGACATTGGCCCAGGCGGTCAAGGATGCCCCCATCGCGGAGAGCAGATCCAAGCCAAGCGCATTCAACAAAATCCCCCCGAACAACACATACCCCATGGCCAAAATGAACAGGGCCACGGCATTCTCGAGAATTTCGCGCGGAATCGGCTGATGGTCGATCTTCGGGACCACCACCTGGTTGGGCTGCAACAGACGCATGGTGACGCTCGGAATGGTCTTGAGCAACACCACCACACGCACCACCTTGAGACCACCACCGGTGGAGCCGGACATGCCGCCCACCACCATCACCAGACCCAGCATCATTTGCAACACCGGCGGCCAAAGCTCCCAGTCGGTGCTGGAAAAACCGGTGGTGGTCATGATGCTCACCACCTGGAACAACGCATGGCGCACCACATCTTCAAGGCTCCAGATCGGGTTCCAGCCGATCAACTTGGCCACCAGGAAGGAGGTGACCAGCCCGATGATCACCAGATAGCCGATCAACTCCTCATAGGTGAACGCCTTCCAGTCCCGATACGCGATCACCCGATAGTGGATCAGAAAGTTCATGCCTCCCATACCCATGATCACGATCGACCACCACTGGGCGGCATCGGAAAAATGCCCCATGCTCAGATTCTTGGTGGAAAACCCCCCCGTGGCAATGGCCGCGAACGAATGGTTCACCGCGTCGAGCCAGGTCATGCCACAAAACCAGTAACCCACCACGCCCACCACGGTGAACAGGGTATAGACTCCCCACAAGGCGCGCGCGGTCGAGGCCAGCCGCGGGGTCATGCGGTCCTTGGTGGGACCGGGCACCTCGGCCTTCATGAGCTGGGTGCCGCCCACCCCCAAAAACGGCAGAATGGCGATGGCCATCAGGATCATCCCCATGCCGCCCAGCCAATGGGTGGTGCTGCGCCAGAGCAGAATCCCCTGCGGCCACACCTCGATGTCGGTCAAGGTGGAGGAACCGGTGGTGGTGAACCCGGAGGCGGTTTCGAAAAAGGCCGAGGACCAGTCCAACCCTTCCGGATGGAACACATACGGCAACCCCCCGAAAAAGGCGGCCAGAAACCAACCGAGACTGGTGATCAGAAAACCATCGCGCGGCGTGAGTTCCGGGCGGGCCTTGCGGGTGACGAACAGTCCGATCGCCACCGCGACCGAGGAGACCGCGATCGATTGGATGAGCGCCATGGGATCCTCGCCCAGATACAAGGCAAGGAGCAACGGAAAAATCTCGAACCCGGTGATCAGGGCGATCAGCAGGCTCAACACGCGCAGATCGAACAGGAGGTTCATTTGCGTCCCAAATAGTCGTCGATATGCTGGAAGGAGCCCGGATAGGTGATCAAGAGGACATGATCACCTGGATTGAGCACCAGGTTGCCGTTGGGAACGGCCATCTGCCCCTTCTTGATCACCGCGGCCACGATCAAGGTTCTGGGCAGGCCCAAATCCTTGATCGGCTTGCCGAGCATGCGTGAATGTTCCTGAATTTCGACGTACACCGCGTCCAGCCGGCCATTGAGCATCATCGCGGCATCGATGACCTTGCCATGGCTGAGAAAACGCAGGATCTTGCCCACCGCAGCCAGCTTGGGACTCACCACCGCGTCGATCCCCAGCGAGGGGGCCATGGTGAGATAGGCTTCGTTGTCCATCAGGGCGATGGAACGGCGCGCGCCGAACTTGCGCGCCAGAAGGCAAAGAACCAGATTGACCTCCTGCTGGCCGGTCACGGCAATGAAGGTCGAGGTGCCCTGGGCGATCTTCTGGATGGTTTCCGGATCCGTGGCGTCGGAATGCAGCACCGCGGTCTCCTCGAGGTTGGCCGCCAACTCCTGACATCGCTCCAGCCGTTTTTCCAGAATGAAGACCGGAATCCCCTCCTTTTCGATGCGCGCGGCGATCTGTTCGGCCTTCCAGCCGCCGCCGGCGATGACGATCTTGCGATTCTGCACCGGACGACGACCCAGCAGGGTGATGATCTTGGCGAGTTCGGTGCGGGCGCCGGTGGTGATGAATACCCGATCCGTCACGTTCAGGATCGTGCGTCCGTTCGGGATCACCACCTCGCCCCCCTTGTCCACGGCCACGATCAGGGCCCCGACCTTGGAAAGCTCGGCGATCTCCATCAGCGGTCGCCCGATCAACGGACTCTCCTCGCCGAGCCGGAAGCCGGCGATGCTGATCGACCCGTTGTCGAACGGCACCACCTCGAAGGCCTGATCGACCTGCAACAGGTCGAGCACGTTCTCCACCGCCGCGTATTCGGGACTGAAGATGGTGGCGCCACCCAGGCTGTCGCCGCGCACAAGGGCCGGATTGTCCAGGAATTGCTTTTTGCGCACCCGCGCGATGATCCGCGCCGACGGATTGACCGCCCGCGCCATCAGGGTGATGATGATGTTGCTTTCATCCGAATTGGTGACCGCCAGGATGATGTTGGCCTTGTCCAGGCCCGAGGCGAGCAGAAAGGCGCCGTCCGAGGTGTCGCCGTGAACGGCTTGCAGGTCCATGGTCTCCTGCAAATGGCGGATCACGCCCAAATCGTTGTCGATGATGACCACGCCGTGGCCTTCACCGGTGAGACTCTTGGCAAGGGTGATGCCCACCACCCCCGCGCCGACGATCATGATTTCCATGCTCAACCAACCAACCGATCTAGCGTGCATGAAAACGGATGAAAAAACGCCGCTTCCCGTCGTGAAACGCCCTCACGGCGCTTCACGAGGAAAAATTCATGCAACCACGTCTATGGAAGGGCGTTCCGGATCGGATTGGGGATCCCTGGAAACGCCACCGCTCTTGGCCTGCTGCAAAAACAAGGTGTTCACCGCGCGTTGGTTGAGACTCACCTTGCCCTGCCGGGCCAAAAGAAGACGTTCCTGGATGGTTGGTTTGTGGCGAGGTTGTGGCAGGGACTCATCGCCCCCTTCGGGTTCCTCCTCCTCGGATTCGTGCCGACGACGGGCATTGCGACTTTTGGCGTTCTGTTTGACGGTTTCGACGTTGCGCGCTTCCAGCCGCTCCGAATTGTTCGTGCGGATATCATGGGGCACCTTCACGAGGTTGGACTGCTCCAACATCGGATTGCTTGTCCCCAAGAGGTTGATGGCTGGTATGGCGTTGAACATGTCACACCCGATTCAATCCAAAAGAACGTCTTTTGTTCCATGCCTAAAGATCATCGACAAAACCCGACAAACTTCCACTCACGCATCTTATCGGCCTTGCTGCCTGGCAAGTCAACCCATTTTCGCGCTTGCGACCCTCTTTTCCCTCCCTGATCCGTTTTCATGGCGCGTTCATCTCACCAGGTTCAACAGGGTCTGGTTCATCTGATCCAGCCTCTGCACCAGGATTTCGATCAATTGATCCTTGATCTTGTGCTGCATCTGGGAATCCAGATCGCGCATCGTATCGCTGGTGATGGTGAAGCAGATCATCTTTTCGTTGGCGACCACGTTGGTGGTGCGTGGACGCTGGGTGAGAAAGGAGATCTCCCCGAACACCGTGCCTGGTTCCAGAAAGGTGATCACCCGATCCGGATGGGACTTCTTGGTGACATTCGCCGTGCCTTTCAGGATGATGAACAGCGAATTATCCTCCGCGTCCTCGCGAATCAGGTACTCCCCGGCCTCATAGGTCTCGAAGTAGCAATCCAGGCCCATGAGCTGCTCCTTCTCCTCATCGGTGAAGGACCAGAAAAAGGGGATATTGTCGAGCAAACGTTGCATGATCATGCGTTCACCTGTTGTCCTGGTTGAAAAACCATGTATCACTCAAAAGGTTTATAGCAGGACTTGATCATCTTGCGCCGTTTCCTGATCAAGACCTTATCAAATCCTGCTTTCAAACGATAGGGAGGGTCTGCTTTCTTGATGAAATCTTGATATGCCCCCCTCACCCCCCGACCTGAAGCTCCCGAACGGGCCTGCCACGGTCAGGATTCAGGCGATCCAGCCTCCACCCAAAACCCGGTCGTCGTCATAAAAAACACACGCCTGTCCAGGCGCGACCGCCCGTTGCGGAGAATCGAAGCTCACCCGCGCCCGCGTGGCGGAGAGGGGTTCCAGCCGGGCCGGTCGCGGCGGGGTGGCGTGGCGGAGCTGGGCCAGGATCGGCATGGAATCTTGCAACGGCCAAGGATCGAGCCAGTGCAGCCCTTCCACCTCCAGGGAGTCCCGGGACAGGGCCTCGGCGGGTCCGACCACCAGACGGTTCGCGTCCGGCTCGATGGCGAGCACATGCAACGGATGGCCGACCGCCACCCCCAGCCCATGCCGCTGTCCGATGGTGTAGTTCCCGACGCCCCGATGGGTGCCCAGCACCCGGCCCAGCGCATCCACGACCGGTCCGGGCTTCAGGCTCTCCTCCCGGCCCATGCGCTTGAAAAACGCCGCATAATCCCCATCCGGCACGAAACAGACATCCATGCTCTCGCGTTTTTCGGCCAGATGCAGACCAAACCCCTCGGCCAGACGCCGGGTCTCCTCCTTGCTCATCCCGCCCAGAGGAAAACGGATCCGGGACAGATCCTCGATCCGGGTGGCAAAAAGAAAATAGGATTGATCCTTTTTCGGATCCTTGCCGCGCAGCAGCCACGGCACCCCAGCGACATGCTCGATGCGGGCATAGTGGCCGGTGGCCAGGAATTCGGCATCGAGTGCCATGGCCTTGTCGAGCAGCAACCGGAATTTGAGAAGCTGATTGCAGCGGATGCAGGGGTTGGGGGTTCGTCCGTGGGCGTAGGCGGCGAGAAAATCCTCCACCACCGCCTCCCGGAACGACGCCTCCAGATCCAGGGCGTAGAAGGGGATTCCCAGGGTTTGGGCCACGCGGCGGGCATCGTGGAGATCCTCCGGGGCGCAGCAGGTGCGCCCCTGACCAGGCAGGGTCTGTCCATGATCCCACAAACGCATGGTCAGGCCGATCACCTCCCACCCCTGAGAGAGCAACAGGGCTGCCGCAGTCGCGGAATCGACCCCGCCGGAGAGGGCCACCGCCGCCCGACGGCGCGACGTGGCGGGAAGGGATGCCGGGAATCCGGACTCCGTGCGGACGGTCATGGAACGATGCTCGCCGACTCGCGCATCACCCGCCTCACGGTTCCAGCAACTGTTCGCGGAACAGATCCAACCAGGCGGGCAGACGCCCCGCCTCGCCGGCGGTCGGTTTCACCCCTCCCTTCTTTCCCTCCTCGATCGCCAGGGCGCACCGTCCCATGGGCAGATCGGGAGGACGTTTGACGCTCGAGGCATCACCGACCCGCCGGAACTCCAGACGCATCTCCACGCGCCGGCTCTCCTCGGGACTCGACTTGATGGCCGTGACCGACGCCCCGTCGATGATCAACAACTCCTGCAAGCGCCGCAATTTCTCCGGGGGCAGATCCACGGAGAGCAGCGCGCACAACACCGACTGGGCCCGCTTGAGGCTCAAGTCCACGTTGTACAGATAACTCCCCGCCGCATCGGTGTACCCCTCGATGTGGACCCGTTCCATCCACAACTCGCCCTCGGCCCCGGCACGGGCCTCCAGAAGAACCGGCACGAAAGCGCGCAACGTCTCCACCGCCTCGGGGGTGAGTTGATAACTGTTGAAGGCGAACCGGGCCTTGTCGCCGAAATTGATCGAGTGATCCTCATGGTTGACGCGCAGATCCAGACCCGCCTCCTCGGCCATGAGATCGAGCTGGGTAAGGATCATGCGGATATCCCCGGCGCGCTGACGCTTCTCCACCATGGGACGCGAGGCGATCGCCACCATGGAGATGCTCATGACCACCAGAAACAGCATCACCAACGCGGTCATCAGATCGGCGTAGCTGATCCAGAACGGATTGCCCGGCCCCTCATCGACCCCGGATCGACGCCCTTGTCGGATTGACACCATCATGGCGCGACCTCACCTCTCATTCCCGTCCGATGAACGGCGCGGAGGCAGCCAGAAACCGCTCCCGCGCCAGACGAAACGTCTGGATCACCCCCTCCAGCCGGGCCGCGTGCCACCCCTCGAGCCAACCGGAGAGGCGCGCGTCGTGGGGGTGACCCGCCAGGGCGGCACGCCAGCCCCGTCCACGCACCTCCAGATCCCGCCACATCCGGGTCGCCCCGGCCAATTCGCCCAGCGCCGCGCAATAACCACCCGCCTTGCGCTCCGCGAACAATCCACCAAACCAAATCACCGCCTGCTCCAGCGCCAGCAGGGAGTCCGCGAATTCGCGGGTCGGCTCGAGCAGACCGATGCCGAACTCCCCCTCGCTCTTGACCACCCCGCGCCAGGCCCGATGCAATCCCCGCATCAGCTCGCGGGCCATCCCCTCGACCGGAAGTTCCAACCGTCCGGCGTGGGCCGCGTCGCTCTCCACCGCCGCGGCCCGCACCCCCTCCGAGCCATGCAGCCAGATGGCCATCCCCAACACCAGCCGGGCGAAACGCACCGATCCCATCGCCTGCCGGGCCCGTTGCAACGCCCGCTCCAGGTCGCTCTCCGCACCCTGGATCAACGAGGAGAAGGGCTCGGGTTGGGTGATGAAGATCGACTGGGCGCGCAACTGCTCGAGCAGACCGGCACGCTCCCGACAGACATCCAGTTCCGTGCGCGCCCATGCCAACTCCGCCAGCATCTCCCGCTGCCAGACGAGCGGCAGGAACTCCCCCCACCAGGTGACCAGAAACCCCAGACCACCCAATGCCTCGGACAGATGACCCGCGGCCCGCGCGGCCCGCGCTCCGGATCCGGCGTGCAGGGGTGCCAGTTGTTCCTCCACCCCCACCAGTCGCTCCCACCCCAGACGGGTCAGCCCATCGATCGACCGCTCGCCGGACAGAGCCGTTCCAGCCACGCTCTCCGGCACCGCGACCCGTCCCGGATCCAAACGCGCCACCCCCCGCTCGAAAGCGGAAAAAGGCTCCAGACCCGCCTCGCCGTGACGCGCCAGGGCCAGCGCGGTCTGAAGAGAACGCCCGGTCACCCCGGACTCGCTCTCCAGCACCACCTCGTGCCAACGCTCCTCGCCCCACGACCCGCTGGTCAGACCACGCACCTCCCTCAACACGATCCGCGTGCCGTCCGGATACTCCAGACGCCAACGCTCCTCGCGGCTCGCCACGGTGAAACAGGAGACGAGTCCCTTGCCCTTCACACCCTCCAGAAGCATCTCCGGCACCTGCCGTTTCAGCTCGCTCCAATCGGGACGGTCGCCATCCCCGCACCCCCACTCCCGCGCCCGTTCCTGGTCGGGATGCGCGAAACGGACCCCGGCCATCCATTTCCCGCCCAACCGCCAGGCCGTCAACCGCACCCCCCGGCTGGTCAAACGCAAGTCCGGGGTATCGAACAGGCTCTCCACCCGTTCCACCACCCGCGCCTTGCCGGAGACCGCCGCGCGCACCACCGGATGATCGACCAGGGAGGTCGTCCGACCGGCACCGTTCACCCGCAAGCGTATCGTTTCGAAGTTCATCGCCGCCACCCGCCGTCACTTGACCCGCAACCGGCGCCGCAACGTATCCAACCGCTCGCCGAGCATCTCGATGAAGATGCTCTGCTCACGACCCAACGAGGTCACCACCCCCTCGAGCAGCTGACCAAGCTCGGTCAGGTGGCTCTCCATGTGGCGCGTGGACTCCTCGTTCTTGTGATACAGACCATCGCGCAGCTGCACCAGATCCCGCTCCAACCCTTTGCCCAACGAGTCGATCACCCCGATCACCCCCTGATGACGTTCGTCGAAATGGCTGCGCACCTCCATCAACCGTCGCGCCAACTCCCGGCTCTCCTCGACCGTGGAGCGGGATGCCTCGGCCACCCAGGTCTGCAACGACTGCTCCATCGCCGCCCGTTCGGCCTCCAGACGACCGCGCATCTCGGCCAACTCCCCGGCCACCCCGCCAAAGGCGCTCTCCATCCGCGCGGCGATGCCATCCACCACCTCGCGCGCCATCTCCTCCCGCGAACGTGCCAACGCCTCGCCCGAAACGCGCAGATGCGAGGCCAGCAGCTTGACGGTCTCGTCCAGCTCCTCCAGCACCGCCACCTTCACCCCCTCGGCCTGCTCGGCGGTCTGGCTCAACAACCGCTCGACCAGCACGCTCTCCCGATCCCCCTCCTGCTGGGAGCGTTCGTCGGCCAGGGTGTGCAACGCGCTCTTGACCTCCTCGGAGACCCCGCGCGCCAGGGATTGCAACTTTTCCTCGCCACCCAGGGTGTTCGAGGTCAACCACTCGCGGGTCTGCGAGGTCAACTGACCGGCGGACTCGCGGATCTGCCGACGCATCCGCTCCATCTCGCGACCCATCTCCCCGAACAGCAGCGCCATCCCCTCCTCGCCGGACGAGGATACCCGCTCCACCTTGAGCAGCAACTCGCGCAACAATCCATCCGACTGGCTCGCCGCCTGCGAGACCCGCGCCACGATGTCGTCGATCCCCTCGCGCCACCCGCCGCGCAGCGCATCCAGACGCTGCCCAACCCCTTCGAGCAGCCGCTCCAACCCGGCGTCCGCGTCGCGCATCGTCTCCATGACCTGCAAGCCGCCGTCGATCCGGCCCGCGATCGCACCCTGACCCGCGCGGATCTCCTCCATGACCTGCAAACCGCCGTCGATCCGGCCCGCGATCGCACCCTGACCCGCGCGGATCTCCTCCATGACCTGCAAGCCGCCGTCGATCCGGCCCGCGACCGCACCCTGACCGGCGCGGATCTCCTCCATGACCTGCAAACCGCCGTCGATCCGG
>NZ_JBZVFG010000013.1:38318-53555 GCF_058402785.1 Candidatus Magnetaquiglobus sp. | reverse complement strand
TCTCCTCCATGACCTGCAAACCGCCGTCGATCCGGCCCGCGATCGCACCCTGACCGGCGCGGATCTCCTCCATGACCTGCAAACCGCCGTCGATCCGGCCCGCGATCGCACCCTGACCCGCGCGGATCTCCTCCATGACCTGCAAGCCGCCGTCGATCCGGCCCGCGATCGCACCCTGACCGGCGCGAACCAACTCCTCGAGGCGAGTCTGTCGCGCCTCGGCACCCGCCGTCCACTCCGTGGCCGCCTCCCGCAACCACCCCGCGACCTCCCCGCGTTCGGGAACACGCTCGATCAGCTCATCCAGCCCCGCACGCAACCGGGCCACCGCATCCAGGGTTTCGCGCCACCGGGCCGCCACTTCGGCGCCCCGTACCTCCAGTCGTCCATCCAGCGCGCTCAACAGGGCATGCCCCTCGACCACCACCCGTTCCCAACCCGCCAGCCGCTCCAGGAGCCTCCCGGCTTCGCTGGCCTGCTGATTGGCCAGGCCGGCCAGGCTCTCGGACAACGCGGCGACTTGACGCCCCGACTCCTCCGCCAAACGGATGAGCAACGGTTCCAGCGTGGCGGAAAAGACATCCAGACGTTCGGCCAGACCCACCTCACCGTCAGGGCGGGCCATCCGCTCCACCCTGTCCTTCAACCCACCCAGACCCGAAGCGATCCCGGCGGCGTTCTGCCGCCAGGCGGCCTGAAACTCCCGATCCAGCTCGAAATGCCTCTGGGCGAGGCCGCGTTGCGCCTCCACACCATCGGCGAGACGATCCAATCCCACCGCCCACTCCTGGGAACGTTCGATCTGCTGGGCCGACTGCATATCCAACCGCCGCCCCAGATCGCTCACCCCCTGACCGAGACTTCCGACCCCCCTGGCCAGATCGCCCACGCCACGCTCCAGGGCATCCAATCCGCTTCCCAGACGCTCGAAACCGGCGTTTTCCTGCGTGCGGACCTCCTCGAGCACGCCGAAACGGACCAGCCCCTCGTCCAACCGCGCCTCGATGCGACTCAGCACCGTTCGCAACGCTTCCGCGCTGGTGAGTTGACCGGCCTCGTCACGGCTCCTGTCGGCGCCCAACGTGACCAACCCCGCCCCCATGGCGCTCAATTGGCCTGCCAGAGGAGCCAAATGTCCATCGATCCCGTCCAGGCGGCCATCCAGCCACTCGCGGGTCGCCACCTCCCGCCCGATCCCCTGTTCCAACATCCCCAACTGTCGCCGCGACGCCTCTTCGACCCCGCGCAACAGGCTGGTCATGTCGGTCATCCAGGCGCGCTGCTGGAGCCGGTATTCCGACTCGCGCGCGGAGAGATTCTCGGCGATCCGCTCCATGGTGGCCATGACGCCGCTCAACCCCAGGTTGACCGCCATGATCGCATCCTCGCGTTCGCCGTGCTCGCGGGTCAAAAGCGGCTCCAGACGCTCGATGGCCGCGACGATCCGCTCGACCGATCCGTCCCAGGCGCTGGTGGTGGCAAAAGCCTCCCCGCCACGCTCGATCGCCGGCACGAACAGCCGGTTGAGAAGCCCCTGCAGGGCGATCACCTGGGCGTAACGCCCATGGAGCAGGAACTTTTCGACCACGGTGACCAGGATGGCGGTGATGATGGCGAAAAAGGAGGCGGTGAAGGCGGTCGAGACCCCCATGAAGAGTCCCTGGAGTTCCCGGGACACCTGATCGGCGCCCACCGAGGGGTCGAAGCCGGTCAACCCCATGAGGATGCCGGCAAAGGTGCTGACGATGCCGGCACCGGTGAGGATGCCGGGAAGATGGCGGAAGAACTCGACCCGCATCGGCACATCGACGAGACTTTGCTGGGTGAAAACCAGATCCGCCGGCAGATGGGCCACCCAGACGGTTCGCGCCGGGGCCAGAGTGGATTCCGGCAGGGATTCCGGGGTCAGGGAGCGGGCGAACTCACGCCACAGCCGGGTGAAGCGACCGTAATAAGGCCAGCTCCACGCCGCGGGGTTCTTGTCGCCGCTGGCCACGCGCGCGCGTACCGATCGGGCCACCCAGCCGAGACGCAGCGCATCGACGAAGGCCTGAAGCAGGTAGCCGAAAAGAAAAAGAAACAGAAAACCCGCCACCACGCCGGCCAGGGTGGCGATGATGAGCCCATCCCCCTGTCGTTGCAGCGGGATACTCAGGAACGACGGCAGGGATGCCCACTGGGCCAGGGCCACCACATCCAGCTCGCGAAAGACCCTCAAGCCGACGAGCATGGCGCCCCCGGCCAGAAGCACGGCCCAAACCATGGAAAAGAGCCCTGAAATCAAACGGGATTCACCGTCGCGCATCCTTGTCTCCCTTGTCTAACACTCCAAACCATGCCACGCCCGCAAGGACGTTCCACGCTCGGGAGTGCCACGTTCGGGAGTGCCACGGATAGTCCTGGTGGCTGTCAGGCTCCGATCACTTCGCCGATCTGATCCCAATATTCGGTCGGGAGTTCGGTGGCCAGTTTCAGGGCCCCCTCGGCGCCGGCGAAGTCGGGATCATCGGCCAGGGTGACCCGGATCTGGCCATAATCCCGCAACTGGGATTCGATCATCGGGCCCAGGCCGCGAATGCGCGACCCGCCCCCGGCCAACAACAAATTGGCAAGGGCCAGGGATTGGCTTTCGGGGTCGAACTGGAGCAGCATGCGCTTGATCCCCTCCACCATGTCGGCGACGATGGTTTCGCAGGTGATGCGCAGCGGTTCGGTGACATCCACGTCCGCCGGTTTGCCCTGGATGCGCAGCGGCACCATCACCCGTTGTTGCGTTTCGCCCACGAAGCCGTGGCGCTCCTTGATTCCCTGGGCCAGATAGCGATCCACCTGCACGCCGGGATTGGCGTCGCGAATGGCGGTTTCGAGCAGGGCGTCGATGTAGTTGCCACCCTTCAAGATGCTCATCTGGCTCTCGGGACCGGGCACGGTGCCGCGCATGGCGCAGATGTCGATGGTGCCGGCGCCCACGTCCAGGATGATGGCGTTGTTGAGGCGGTTCTGACCGTAGGCCACCATGAACGGTTCGGAGACCACCATGGCGACATCCATGAACTCCTTGGCGATCTTGAGAAGTTGGCTCTTGTCCGCACCCGAGGCCCTGGCCGGGACGCCGATGATGCCGCAGATGCGCTCGCCGGTTTTGGGTTGGGCCAGTTCCACGACGTGTTGCAGGATCTCATGGGCCGCGTCGAGATCCTTTTCGCTGGCCTCCTTGAGCACGCCATCCTGCAACGGGTGGTAAAGATCCAGGATGGCCCGTTTTTCGATCGCCTCCACGCCGATGACCTGGGTGCGGTTGAGGATCTTCACCCCGATGATGTCCTTGGGAAAGCCCACGACCGTATGGACCAGTGCCCTGAACTGGCGATTGCTCATGACCGCGGTGCGCGCCGTTCCCAAATCGATGCCCAACAGTAAGACGCCTTCGGTCTTTTTGATCGTCATGACTTCCTCCAGGGGATAATTTCCTTGGCCCATAAATAATCGGCTCGAAAGTGACTATAAACGATCCCGAGCCACACCTCAATCCGTTTTAAGGAAGTGTGATCGCGGTCTGGTAATGGACCCGCGACAGATAGAGACCGTGGGCCGGCGCCATGGGACCGGCGGCCCGACGGTCGAGTCCGGCGAACACCGTCGCGAACCGCTCCTCGGACCACTTGCCACGTCCGGTCAGAACCAGGGTTCCGACGATGTTGCGCACCATGTGGTAGAGAAACGCGTTGGCGCGGATGACGAAATGGATCTCCTCGCCCATTGGGATCCATTCCGCCCCATGCACCTCGCGCACCGGGGTCAGGGATTGGCAGTTGGCGGAACGGAACGCCGAGAAGTCATGCTTTCCCACCAGGCAACGCGCGGCACGGTTCATCGCGTCGAGATCCAGGGCGCCGGGATGGTGCCAGACCCGATCGCGCTCCAGTGCCGAGGCGGCGCGACGCGGCAGGACACGATAGAGGTATTCGCGCCAGGCGGCTCTCCGGGCGTTGAAAACGGAGGGGACCAGGGCCGCATCCAGGATCGTCACCTCGGGCGGGGTCAAGACGTTGAGCGCCCGACGGAACACCTCGGGTTCGCGGGGTTTGAGCGTATCGAAGTGGGCCACCTGACCCAGGGCATGCACCCCGGTATCGGTGCGACCCGCCCCCACGAGCAGCACCGGATGGCCGCAGAGGCGAGTCAACGCCTCCTCGACCACCCCCTGCACGGTCCTGGTTCCCGGTTCCTGGCGTTGCCAGCCGAAAAAACGGCCCCCGTCGTACTCCAGGGTCAACCGATAGCGGGTCGCCCCGGGCCATGCGGAACTCACGCCTCGTCCGTCCCCTCGGCGGCGGCACCCTTGACGGGACGATCCTTCTTGGGTGGTTTGCCCAGCGCCGGGCGGTAGATCTCCACCCGATCCCCAGCGGACAAAGCATGTTCCAAAGGCACGATCTTGCTGAAAATCCCGATTTTGTTCACCCCCAGGTCGAGTTTGGGAAAACGAACCAGGACGCCGGATTGACGGATCGCCGCCTCGGCGGTGGTCCCATCGTCCACATCCAGGTTGAACACCACCTGACGTTGATCCTCGGCATAGGCCACGGCTACTTTCATCAGTCTTCTCCTCGTTGATTATCCTTGCAATCGCGACTTGACGAAACCCATTCTGACAAGAATACCCACATTGACGCCTTTCTTTCAACCAACAATGCCGATATAATTTCCTTTTCTACCCTCCCCTCCCGTTCCATATCGACGATCGGAATGGATTCACGCAAGGAGCGCAAGTTCGCGTATGAAGATTTATTCCCTGTACAACATCAAGGGCGGCGTGGGCAAAACCACCACCGCCGTCAATCTGGCCTACCTCTCCGCGTCCGAAGGGGCCCGAACCCTGATCTGGGATCTGGATCCCCAGGGTAGCACCAGTTTCTATCTGTGCGTGAAACCGTCGGTGAAAGGGGGCGCCAAGGAGATCCTCGGCGGTCATCCCGACGTAAAATCCTCCCTGCGCATGACCGGATTCCCGAATCTCGATCTGCTGCCTGCGGACCTCTCCTACCGGCACATGGAGGCGCAGATCGATCAGCGTTCCAAACCTCTCACCGCCTTCCACAAACTGATGAAAAGCCTCGAGTCGCATTATGACCACGTTTTCATCGACTGCCCGCCGGGCATGGGCATCCTGGCCGAAAACGTCTTTCACATCTCCAACCTTCTGGTGGTGCCTCTGATCCCCACCCCGTTGTCGCTGCGCGCCTACAACAGCCTGGTGCAGTTTCTGGTCAAGCGGCGCGCCAACCGGTTGCACGTTCTGCCGTTCTTCAACATGATCAACGAGCACAAGCCGATCCACCGGGTGGTGACCCGCAACGTCTTCGGCAAGCATCCGATCTTTCTGCAATCGATCATCCCCGAGTCCAACATCATCGAGGCCATGGGGGTGAAACGGTCGCCGCTCTTCTCCTACGCCCGTGACAGCCAGGAGGCCAACGCCTACCGGAGCCTTTGGAACGAAATCAAGCAGCGTGAAGCGCGGCGGACCGCCCAGGCTCACAAGGGATCACCCGCTTCCTGAATTGGAACCTCCGACGGGCTTGCCTTGCAATCTTCTATTGGGAAGGTTGGACCAAACATGAACATCTCATCCCATCCGGTGCATGAACCCCATGCCCACCACTCCCTGGGGCTTTTGCACGGACTGGCCACGATCGCCGCCTTCCTGACCGGTCGCAAGGTGGCGAAAAAATCCCAGGAGACCTGGAACCACTGGGTCTTTCTGCGACTGCACGGCTTCGAGGTGCGCATCGCCGGTCCCGGCGTGCCCACCGATCCGGCCACCCTCGTCGATTGGCAACCCGCGGCAGGCGAAATCGCCACCCTGGAGTTTCATCCCACCAGCATGGACGAGGCCGAAGAGACCGGACCGGTGAGTCCGGGACCGCACCTCTCCGAGGGGGCTGAAGAGCTTCTGGCCCGGTTGGGACCGATCCTGGCCTCGGACGAAATCCGCTGGGTGCCCGAAAAGGAAGATCCCAACCCCTCCGGTGTCCCGGAGTTGTTGGCCAAACGGTTCGTCGCCGAAAAGGTGATCCGGGATTTCGACCTGACCGAACGTCTCTTTCGTCAGGCCGTGGAACTGGAACCCAACAACGGCGAACTGTTGGGCAAGTTCGCCCTCTTCATGCACGAGGTCAAGCGCGACTCCGCCCAGGCCGAGGCCCTCTATCGCCACGCCATCGGGGTCGATCCGAACCAGGCCACCAATCTGGCCAACTTCGCCGCATTCCTCCACGATGCGCGGCGCGCGCCGGACGAAGCGGAAACATACTACCGCCAAGCCTTGAAACTCGAACCCCACAATGCCATCCACATGGGCAATCTGGGGCTCTTTTTGCACGAAATCCGCGGGGATGAGAACAAAGCGGACGCGATGTTCCGCCGCGCCCTGCGCGCCGACGAACAGGATGCCTCGGTGCTGGCCAACTACGCCTTTTTCCTTCACGACACCCGGAGGGATGACGATCTGGCCGAGAATCTCTACCGGCGCGCCCTGACCCTGGATGGACAGGATGCCAACAGTCTGGGCAACTTCGCCCTGTTCCTGAAAAACGTGCGGCACGACCACAACGCGGCGGAAAAATATTTCCGCGCGGCGCTGGAAATCGATCCCAACCACGCGGCGCACCTGGGCAACTTCGCCCTGTTCATGAAAAACATTCGCCACGACTACGACGCCGCCGAAGAGTATTATCATCGCGCCCTGGATGCCGATCCGCACGATTCAAATCATCTGGGCAATTTTGCCTTGTTCATGAAGAATCTGCGCCGCAACCACGAGGCTGCCGAGGATCTCTTCCGCCGTTCGTTGGATGTCGATCCGAACAACATTCACCGGTTGAGCAATTTCGTGCAGTTGTTGCTCTGTCAGGGACGACACGCCGAAGCCCTGCCCCTGCTGGAGAGGGCCATCACCCTGCTTGGCGATACCAACCCGGTCCTCTCTCTTGAACTTTGGTTCTATGTTCTGGCCCACGATCCCAAGCGTTTCGACACTGCCCTGGGGCGGGTGAAGAAGCTTTTGTTGGCCGGTGCCCGTTCGCCGGGATGGGATTTGCGCTGCAACTGCCAACGGGCGGTCAAGGATGGTCATGCCCAGCCGGAGTTGCTTGTCACTCTGGCCGAGATCATCAGCGGCGAGGTTGAGAGCGATGCCTTGAACGAATTTCCGATCTGGAATCGTGTTCTGCCGGCCTGAGGATGGATGGTTGAATCGTTGCGAGGACCGGGGGCCGAAGGTCCCGGCAAAAATCGTTTGCGGGGAACCGGGGGCCGAAGGTCCCCGGCGGAGGTTCGTGAGAAGAGCGCGCTCAAGTCAAAAGCAACGTCCCAAGGGCTTTGCCCTTGGATCCCAGCAGGGGGATAATCCCCCTGGACCCTTGATAACAGAACGACGCATCCCGTGATGGATTCGGTTTATCTTCCATCCTTTCATTTTTTTGCAAAACATCAAACGAAACCATCGCCAGAACAGACTGCCAGAGGCGGATTGATCCCGCATCACACATTGAACCGAAAATGCATCACATCCCCATCCACCACCAGATAGTCCCGCCCCTCGACCCGCAACAATCCACGCTCCTTGGCACCCTGTTCACCACCGGCACTCATGTAGTCCTGATAGGCGATCACCTCGGCACGAATGAAACCACGCTGAAAGTCCGAATGGATCGCGCCCGCCGCATCGTAGGCGGTTGACCCCTGCGGAATGGTCCAGGCACGGGTTTCCTGCGGCCCGGCGGTGAAATAGGTCATCAGCCCCAACAGATGATAGGCGGAACGGACCATACGGTCCAACCCGGACTCCTCCAAACCCAGATCGTCCAGAAAAGCACGGGTTTCCTCGGGATTCAACTCGGCGATCTCGGATTCGATCTTGCCACAGATCGCCACCACACCAGCCCCCTCGGCAGCGGCAATGGCACGCACCGCATCCACCAGCGGATGGTTTCCGGGTTCCTGGGCCGTTGCCACCTCGGTATCCGCGACGTTGCACACATACATCACCGGCTTGGCGGTGAGCAGAAACAGATCCCGGATCGACAGTTTCTCCGGCTCGGTCAGCTTTTGACGCCGCACCGGAATACCGTTGTCCAGTCCGGCCATGAGAGATTCGTACAAAGTGACCAGATCCTTGGACTCCTTGTCGCCGAATCGGGCTTTCTGCACGATGCTCTTGTGACGTTTCTCCAAGCTGGCCATGTCGGCGAGCATCAACTCGGTGTCGATGATGTCGATGTCACGGGCCGGATCCACCTTGTCGTGCACATGAGTGATGTCGTCATCGACGAAACAACGCACCACATGGGCCACGGCCTCCACCTGACGGATATGGCCGAGGAACTGATTGCCCAACCCCTCCCCCTTGCTCGCGCCACGCACCAGACCGGCGATGTCCAGAAATTCCATCACCGCCGGAAGCTTTCGCTTGGGACGTATCAGGGCGGTCAGGGCATCCAGACGCGGATCGTTCACCGCCACGGTGCCCTGATTGGGCTCGATGGTGCAGAACGGATAGTTGGCCATTTCGGCGCCAGCGGCGGTCAAGGCATTGAAAATGGTTGACTTGCCCACGTTGGGCAGTCCCACGATGCCACATCTCACGGCCATGGGGAGTCCTTTTTACCTGGGGGTGCGGGAAGTTGGGAAAGGTTGTAGCGGTTCATCGCCCCAGCGAGATCGCCGTTCAGAATCAACGGCAGGACCGGGGGCAGGTAGGTCAACATGTGGTCACGCAAGGGATGTTCGCCGGGCGGAAAGCCGGCCAGAACGAATTGGGCGGTATCCACACCCGAAGGGGGACGCCCGACGCCCAGACGAATGCGGGTGAAATCCGGGGAGCCCAGATGCTGTTGGATCGACTTGAGGCCGTTGTGTCCGCCGTTGCCGCCGCCGGTCTTCATGCGCACCTTGCCGCAGGCCAGATCCACGTCGTCGTGCAGCACGATGATATCCTCCGGGGTGAGGCGGTAGAAACGGGACAGCGCGCCCACCGCCTCACCGGAGAGATTCATGTAGGTTTCGGGGATCAGCCAGAACACCCGCTCCCCATCGATGCGCCCATCCCCGAACTGCCCGCCGAACCGCTTGCCCCCGGAGGGGAACTGGAAATGACGGATCATTTCGAGGAGCAGATCCTGCCCCAGGTTGTGGCGCGTCCGGGCGTAGGTCGCGCCGGGATTGCCCAGCCCCACCAACAGCTTCACGTTCGCACCCCCGAGCGCCTCCGGGATTCACCAAACCGGCACGATGGGGATTTTTTCCCCATCTCCCACCCGCGGGGCCCCGATCCGAAGCCCCACGGAGTATGCATCCAGGCGCTCAGCCGGCGACCGCGTTCTCGGCTGCTTCGCCGTGGACACCCACCACCGTGACCACGGTGAAGTTGTCCTCGGCGTTGATGTGCACGCCCTCGGGCAGTTGCAGATCACGCACATGGATGGCATCGCCGATTTCCAGTTTGGCCACGGAGACCTCCAGGAAGTTCGGGAGATCGTCGGCGCGGCACTGCACCTCGACCTCTTTCTGGATCAAATCCAGCATGCCGCCGGCTTTGAGTCCCACGCAGATCTCCTCATCCTTGACGCGAATCGGAACCTCGACCTGAATGATCTGGTTGGGATCGAAGCGCATGAAATCCACATGCTCCGGCATGCCGGAAAGCGGATGGATCTGATAGTCGCGCAGCAGGACCGCGACGCGAACGTCGCCATCGATCACCATGTCCTGACGGTGGGTGCGCAGACCGGAGCCCTCGGTCTCGAGGAGCTTGAGCAACTCCTTCCGGTCCAGGGAGAGATTCCGATTCTGCCGCGTTCCGCCGTAGAGAACCGCGGGAACACGGGCTTGGCGGCGCAAGAAGCGTGAAGCCCCCTTGCCGAGACCTTCACGGGTTTGTGCCTGAATGATCGCCATGGTTGAAACTCCCAAGAAAAGATGATCCAATCGAAACAGTATGCAAAAAAATCACACGAAGAGCGAACTGACCGACTCCTCGTCACAAATGCGTCGAATTGCCTCGCCGAGCAGGGGTGCCACGCTGCGCACCTCGATTTTCGGGCAGGACAGGGCCTCGGGGGACAACTGGATCGTATCGGTGACCAGCAGGCGGGCGAGCACCGAGGATTGGATCCGTTGCACCGCCGCACCCGACAACACGCCATGGGAACAGACGGCAGAGACCGACAGGGCGCCGTGGGCGAGGAGCGCCTCGGCGGCCTTGATCATGGTGCCGGCGGTATCCACCATGTCATCGACGATGATGCAGTGTTTGTTTTCCACCTCACCGATGATGTGGTGGATTTCGGCCACGTTGGGCGCCGGACGCCGTTTGTCGATGATGGCCAGATCGACGTGCAACCGTTTGGCGTAGGAGCGGGCCCGCACCACGCCACCGATATCCGGGGAGATGACCACCGCATCCTCGATCCCCCACTTGCGCACCGCAGCGAGCAGCACGGGGGTGGCGTAGAGGTTGTCCACCGGCATGTTGAAGAAGCCCTGGATCTGTCCGGCGTGGAGATCGAGGGTCAGGACGCGCTTGACGCCCGAGGCGTGCAGCAGATCGGCCACCAGTTTGGCGGTGATCGGGGTGCGTCCGGCCTCCTTGCGATCCTGGCGCGCATACCCATAATAGGGGATCACTGCGGTGATCCGTCCCGCCGAGGCGCGATGCAGGGCATCGACCATGATCAGGAGTTCCATGAGATGATCGTTGGCCGGATTCGAGGTGGGCTGCACCACGAAAACGTCGCGCCCCCGGACGTTCTCGTCGATCTGGATGAAGATCTCGCCATCCGCGAACCGCCGGACCGTGGCATTGGCCATGGGCACCGAGAGGTATTCGGCGATGCGGCGTCCCAACTCAAGGTTGGCGGTGCCGGAGAAGATGCGCATTTTTTCGATGGTCATGGGCCAGACAATCCGCGTCTTTTGGAGGGAACGGAAGGATCGAAGGCCATCCGCCCGAGCCGGTCAGCCATTCCCGCCTTCAAGGGATCCACAAATCAGCAGATAATTATAGCGACCAGCCTCCACCGATGCAACCTCTTGTGTCGAATCCCCTGAAAATGCCTGACCGCGCTCAAGCCGGCTCACGCCGCCACGCGCGGCGCAAACCGGTCATCCAACCCGCGACAAGGCCACCATACCCACGCCAGGCAGACACGACAGGCCAGTCTGGCAACCAAAACGTCGTCAGGATTGCAGGATCTCCCCCTCGATCCAGCCCCCATCCGATTCGTGCCGCCCCTCCCCATCCATGACCTTGAACAGCATCCCATACGAAACCCGCCACCGCTCTCCGGTTCGGGTCACGACGGTGGCGGTCTTGGGGTTGAGTTGGACAAGGGTGCCATAGACCTCGCGGTTCTGACGATCGCGATACCCGACCGCATCGCCGACCTTGAATTGATTCTTGTCCAGTTTTTCGGCTCCGGACCCGGCATGAATGTCGGTGTCCGCGCCCGCCAGATTGACCATATACAAGGGCAGGCGCCATTTTTTGCCCATCTCCTTGTCGCGCACATGAACATTGGTGCGTTGCACCTCTTCCACGACGGCCTCGGTCAGACGATTCTGACGACCGTCGAAATAGGTGATCGTCATGCCGGGTTGCATGCGTTGCCGGACCCGTTGCAACCGGTCGGGCTGATCGAGCATGTTGTCGATCCCGACCCGCAGACGGTACAGATCGAAGAGACTGGCCTGTTGCAACGCTTGCAGAATCGATGAATAGTCCATGATTGGATCACCCCGGTCCGTTCAACGACCCAGAACTCCGCACGGAAATCGCCTCCGAACTGTCAGGCGGACTCAAACACGGCCCGACGATCCCCCTAAACGCGCCCGCCCCCAAACAAAAAGAGCCACCTTGCGGGCGGCTCTCAATGTTTGAAATCATGGTGGGTCGTGTAGGATTCGAACCTACGGCCCGCTGATTAAGAGTCAGCTGCTCTACCAACTGAGCTAACGACCCATGATGCACTTATCGCGCGCAATCAATCCGCATATATTATTGAAGAACGCGGATCCGGTCAAGAAAAAAAACACAACCCCGCGCCACCCACGGTTCAATTCCGTCCACCCGGCGGAACTCCCGTGCCGCACGCCCCTCGCGACCGGCGCGACAGGCGGAACCGGTCGATCAGAACGTTGCACCAGGCACCCCTCGCGACCGACGCGACCAGGCGGAACCGGTCGATCAGAACAACGTGCTGGAGAGATAGCGATCCCCGCGATCCGGCAGAACGACCACGATCATCCCCGGTTCGGTCAACTCCCCGGCCAGACGCAACGCCGCCGCCACCGCCCCACCCGCCGAATGGCCGGCAAAGATCCCCTCCTCCCGCGCCAGACGGTGGGTCGTCTCCTTGGCCTCCTCCTCGTTGACATCCAGAATCCGGTCCACCCGCTCGGGCTGGAAGATCTTCGGCAGATACGCCTTGGGCCAGCGACGAATGCCGGGAATGCGCGATTCGGCATCCGGTTGCACGCCGATGATTCGCACCCCTGGATTGCGCTCCTTCAAGGCGCGCGACACCCCCATGATCGTGCCGGTGGTGCCCATCGCACTGACGAAATGGGTTACCCGTCCGTCGGTTTGCGCCCAGATCTCCGGTCCGGTGGTACGGTAATGGGCCCGCCAGTTGTCGTCGTTGGAGAACTGATCGAACATCAACCCCTCACCCGCCGCCACCATCTCCCGCGCCCGGTCGATGGACCCCTCCATGCTTCCCGCCTCGGAGGTCAACTCCAGATCGGCGCCGAAGGCCTTCATGATCGCCCGACGCTCCAGGGTCATGTTTTCCGGCATCACCAGGGTGATCTTGTACCCCTTGCGCGCCGCGATCATCGCCAACGCGATGCCGGTGTTGCCGCTGGTCGGCTCGATGATGCGCGCGCCGGGTTTCAGGAGCCCCCGCTCCTCGGCGCCGTTGAACAGACTCAAGGCGGCCCGATCCTTCACCGAACCGGCGGGATTGGTCCCCTCCAGCTTCACCAGAATCCGCGTGCCCGCGAAAGAGGCGGTCATGCGGGTCAAATCCACCAGCGGCGTATGGCCGACACACGCTTCCAACGTGATCATCCTCTCCCCCCTTCGTTACATGCGCGTCCAAGGATCCTGACGGAAATAGCTTTTCAAAAGTTCGTACACCTCCGGATACCCCTCCTTGAGATCCTCCGGCGCCACGAAAAAGGTTTCACACGCCACGGCAAAAAATTCGGCGGGCGCCTCAAGCGCATAAGGATCCAGAAAGGTCTCCTCGCGCCGCTTCTCGGCCTCCTCCAGACGCGCGAACGCCTCGGAAAAAACCCGGATCCACCGCGAGGGGGCGATCCCGGACGGCAGTGCCGGCATGCCGTCAAAACCACCATTGCCGTGATCGAGCTGATGGCACATCTCGTGGATCACCACGTTCATGGCGTAATCCCATTCACCGGCCAGATCGCGTTCCAGATCGCGCCACGACACCAGCACCGGACCATGCGGCCACGCCTCGCCCACTCGCGGTCCGATGGGATGGACCACGCCAGCCTCGTCCGTTTCGGAACGACGCGGCACGAAGGTGCGCGGATAGACGATCAGGGTTTGCCAGGTATCGTAGGGATCGAGTCCCAACGCCAACACCGGCAGACAGGCCACGGCGGCCAGCAACAGACGCTCTTTCTCGTCCAGTCGCGCGCCCTGGGCCAGGTCGAGCCGCTTCTCATGCAAAAAGATCTCCGCGAGCCCACGCAACGTCATCTGTTGCGACGCATCCAGCCCCGCGAACAGCGGATAGCGTTCCAGGATCCCTCGCCATGTCGTCGAATCCGACGACATGGCGGACAGAATCCGCCGACGTCGAAAGGTGCGAAAGAGTCGGATCAGGGTCGGATCACTGTTTCAAGGCTTTGATCAGACACCCCTGGGCCACGCAGCTCAACGGATCGCCGGCATAACGGACCTCGGAAAGCTCCAGGGGCCAGGCCACCTCCTCCACCTGGGAGCGGATGTAGTCCAGGAAACCACCGGCCAGCGAGGTGCCGCCGGAAATGATCATCGGAATGCGATTCGGGAAGCCGAGATCCAGGTCGCGACGGTCCAGCTCCTGCAAGGCGCTCTTGACCACGTACTGGATGAGATTCTTGTAGTAGAAGCCCAGCGCCTCGCGCACCTTGCGTTCCTTCTTGCGCCCCATGTCGAAGCGGTCCAGATGGAAATCCTTCTCCTTGATGGCCACCACCCGGTTGGGAATGGTGCCCACGGCCATGGCCACGTTGTCGTCGATCCAGTCGCCACCGCGACCCAGGGCGAACTCGAGCACCGGAATCGACTTGTAGACCACCGCGACGTTGGTCAGCCCCGCGCCGAAGGAGATGCTGATGCCGGAGAAGTCCGAATCCGCGCACTCGGCGTAGATGATCGCCGTGGCCTCGTTGAGGGGTTCGGCCTCGAAGCCGATATCGTTGATGATCCGCCCGAGGATGTTGCGGTGATAGAGCACGTTGGACTTGGAGTTGATCGGATCGCCGGGCACCGAATAGACGCATTTGCCCGGCTTGCCCCCTGGCTCAAGAGCGAGAAGCTCCCGAATCATCACCGCCAGGATGTCGGTGGAGTTGATATCCTCCGGGCTGATCATCCCCTTTTGCATCGAGCGGCTCAGACGGTAACCGAAGATGTTGGCGAAGTTATAGGCGTCGTGGGAGAGGATGAACACCCCGTCGTCAATGCGGGCGTGGCTGATCTTGGAGAGATCCATCCCCTCGATGTGGACATCCTCGACGGTCAGGAAGACGTTGCGCAGGCTGGCGATTTCGATCTTGCCCAGGGCGTTGGCGCGGGCGCACACCAGGTTCATGGTGCCCACATCCAGACCCAGATGGGTCGGTGCGACACGCATCGGAGCCACGGGCCGGGCCGGTTGCGGGGTCTGGGCTGGAGCCGGTGGCGGGGCGGCGCTGGCGACGGATTGCGGGGCGGCGGGCTGGACGGGTTGCGCGACCGGTTGGATCGCGGACGCCATCGTTTCGGAAGTGCTCATGCGCGGAGATTCCTTGGAATGGGATTGGATGATCAGGACACTCATGAAAGGTACCGTGTGTTTTCCGCGAAGGGGTGCCACGGGTGGAAGGGGTCGGGGTGCAATCCCCAATTTGGACGGTATATCAACGTTTCGATAAAGTCAACCCATCGCCCGGCAGCGA
>NZ_JBZVFG010000013.1:0-38218 GCF_058402785.1 Candidatus Magnetaquiglobus sp. | reverse complement strand
GGCCCGTCATCAGGCAGCGAGGCCCGTCATCAGGCAGCGAGGCCCGTCATCAGGCAGCGAGGCCCGTCATCAGGCGTCAACCGCCCTCGCGCTGCATGGAGGCGAGCTTGCGGGCCACATCCTCGACACTGCATTCCACGGTACGCCGGCCATGGGGCATCACGGCGCGATTTTCCGCCAATCCGGCTCCATAGGCCGGAATGTACCGTTCCGGCTCCGGACTCTCGCGGATTTCGAAACGCGGGGTCGGCTCCTCCTCCTCTTCCTCGTCCAACCGTGTTTCGAGGGTGGTTTCGAGTTTTTCCAGGCGCCCCTCGATCTTTTTCAGTCGTTCCTCCACGCCTCGGGACATGGCGACCAGCTTCTCCATGCGGCGCTCCTGGGACTCGAGGGGAATCAGCACCCCGACCAGAACCAGCAGCGCCAGGGATGCCTGATAGATCTCCGAGGACAACCCCGTGGTGTAGAAGAGGGCAAATCCCAACCCGAGCCCCACCAGGATTCCACGCAGCAGCTTGATCATTCCGCCTCTCCCCGTTTTGGATTCAAGGCATTCAACCGATTGACGTTCCGCAACAGATCCCCGTCATTCATCACCTTCTTCTCGGCGGCTGGGGATCCGCCCTCGAGCTTGCCGGGATGGATCGAGGGGATGAAGGGCATTTTCCGCGCCTCGACCTCGCGGACCACTTCGGTGGCCAACTCCGGATACTCCCTGGCGGTCACGGCCAGGAGGTGTTTGAGGCCATCCTCCTGGGCCTGCCGATTCCAACGCCGTCCCAGCCACACCAGCACCCCGGCGAACGCCAGACCCAAAAGCGCGAACAGCACTCCCCACGCTCCGCCGTTCCGCGCCTCCTGGGCGATACCACCACCGGCAGGGCCTTGAACCGCCGATGCCACCTCCCGTCCGGAGAGATCGCGCACCCCCTTTTCCAACACCGCCACCCGCTGCGCCAGGGCATCCTGATCGCCACGCGCCATCTCCAGGGAGGCGACGCGGGTATCGAGCTTGGCCTGCTGGGCCTGATTCTGTTTGAGCACCTCGGTCAACTCGCCCAACTGCCCCTGCAACCGGACCAACACGTTCTCCAGACCGCCGCCGGCTGGCGGGGCCACGCTCTGCAACTGGGCGCGGGGCGGGGTGGTATCCGGCAGGATCACCGGTTCGTCGCGCCCGGAGGCGGAGGATTTGGCCTCGGAGGCCGGGATCCTGGCCGCTTCGGGGCTGGAACTGGCCAGCAGGGCGGTCTGAGGGGGCGGCGGGACATTCTGGCCGGCCAGGGTCTGCTCCCAGGCCTTGGTGTGCGACAAACACATGGCCCGCGCCCAACGATCCGGAATCGCCCGCGCCTCGGCGACCGACGGAATGGTGAGCATGCCGCCGGAGATCAGGTTGTTCATGTTGCCGAGCAGAAAATGTTCCGGGTTGCGCTCGTAGATGCCGGCCATGATCTGATAGATGGTCACCGAGCGGCTTGAAACCAGGCCGCGGGCGATCGAGGTCAGGGTATCCCCCTCCTTGACCGGCCCGTACTGTTTGCCGGCGGCGGGCGTCTCGGCGGCGGCCTGCCCCTTGGCCGGCCTGGCGCCCCCTTTCGCCTCGGGCTTGGACTCCTCGGCGCGCGCCTCGACGACCGGTCTGGTCTCGGCGGGTCTGGTCTCGGCGGGTCTGGTCTCGGCGGGTCTGGTCTCGGCGGGTCTGGTCTCGGCGGGCGGTTTGATCTCGCTCTTTTTCAACTCCACGCCGCTCCTGGCCTCGACGGTGGCGGGCGGTTCCTTGTCGCGGCCATCCGGCTTGGGTGCGGTGGAACCGGCGATGCGAAAGACCGGGAAGTTGGTCTGTTTGGAAGAGGTGACCCGCAGCAGGAGATCGAATCCCTTCGGGTTCAAGGGGGTGTCGGAGGTGAGCCGAATGCGCGTTTCGCCGTCCTTTTCGAGGGTTTCGACCCGCACATTGTTGAGCATCTGGGCGCGATTGAGCCCCATGACCTTGTAATCGGCCTTGGAGCCCACCTTGACCAGTTTGAGCTTTTCGCCCTCGGCCAGACGCAGGGGGATTTCCGCCTGGAATTTCTGGCCCGAAGGGGATTGAACGGCGATCTCTCCCACCGCGAACGACCAGCCATCCATGGGCCGAAGGCCCATCAGGCCGATCAATCCCGCGAGAATCAGGCGCTTATCCACGTTGTCGATCCTTGCCCGCCAGTTCGAATGGTTCCCCAAGATGCGTTAAAGCGACTAGCATACCCTGGGAACAGACGCGCGACAAGTTATCATGTGGCAGGCTTGGCCAATCCGGGCTTACGTCATCAAGAAGCGCTGACTCTCTCCCTCCAGCACCAGACAGGTGAGGTGACCGGAATGATAGGCCCCGGTATCGATGCTGATCCGGTTCGAGGTGGTCATCGGGGTGGCCATCACCGTATGGCCATGCACGATCATCTTTTCGAACCGCCCTGGATAAAACAGGAACGGATCGCGGATCCAGAGCAGATCCGGCGGGGCCTGACGGTTGAGCGGAACGCCAGGTCGCACGCCGGCATGACAGAAAAAATAGTCCCCGATCTCGTGGCGGAAGCGCAAACCGGTGAAAAAGGCCTGATGGGTGGCCGGCATCGCCTCAAGCAATCGGTCGCGCAACGCGCGCATGCGCTCGTCGGCGGAGATCCGTCCCGGAACCCGCACCTGGTAGCTCAACGCCATGGCCATGCCGCCGTATTGGGGCCAACCGTGCCCGCCCACCGGATTGACCAGGAAATCCTCCATTTCCGCCTCGTGGTTACCCTTGAGGTAGATCGTCTCGCACCCGGTCAGGGGTTCGTCGAGCAGGATGTCGATCACCCCCTTGCTATCCTCGCCACGATCCACGTAATCCCCCAGATAGACCACCACCCGACGCACGGATTCGGGCAGATCGGCCCAATCCGCCCGGATCATTCCGTGCAACTGGCGCAACAGATCCGCGCGACCGTGGATATCCCCGATCGCATAGACCCGCATCCCCTCGGGCAGGGACGGGGTGTAGGGCGGGATGTGATCGTGATCCTCGACCCACTCCCCCAACTCCTCGTCGTCCTCGTCGTCATCCGTCATGGTCGGACGTCCCAGGAGCAACCGTTTGAAAAATCTCAACATGCCTTGTATCATCCTTCCGCCGAATACCCGATCCCGTTTCAACCCCTTCGTCTCCGATCGTCTCTCACCCGGCTCTTTTCGGCAATCCCCGCTCCGAACTCAAGCGCCAAGAACCGGTCAATTCCTCCACCCCGGCCCGGCAAAATTTGCCGCCCCACCCCTGATCAAACTCACGTCAACACGCATGGAATCACAATCGCCGCACCCGGCACGGAGATTGCTTTTTCCCAAACCAGGCCGTCCCCATTGCCGCCAAGCGACAAACTTGCTGGGGGGAGACCCCCCTCACCCCTTGACCATGGAACTCTGACGGACGAAAAGTTCCACGGTGCAGAGAACTGGAGCACACGATGATGATCTCGCCGATGAACATGGAATCCTGGATCAATCAAGCCCTGGCCATTGTCGAGGCCGGTCCGGAACACCCCGCCTTCGACGATGCCTGGGAGTACCTGGCCATGAGCAAGGAACCGCAGGTGCGTCAGGCGATGCGTCAGGCCATGGAGGAGATCTTCGGTCCCCATCCGGCGCCCACCGGCTACGACGACCTGGGCGAACCCTACTGGCGCACCTCGGTGATCGCCGCCTACCTGAACATCCCGGAAGACGAAATCCTCGAAACCGCGTATGAGATGAAGGAAAAATGGGGCTATTCGGCAGGCGTGGCCCAGACCCGCGAGCTGCATGCCGTCCATTGACCCGGCCAGACGCGAGGCAACCCCTCTCCCACGCCGACAAACAGGCCCAAAGGAATCGCCTCGAAAGGCGATTCCGCACACCGGAACCGCGCCAAACCCCCAGTGTCCGCGGAATCGTCGCCCCGCGATCTTGACCCGTTGCCACGGCATGGTCTAAAGTGGTGAGGTTGGCTCGCCGATCGGGCCAGACAAAAACCCTTCCCATCGCCACTTTGCCGAGAAGTTCAGCCGTGTCTGATCACACCCTGGAACCGGATCTCATCGAACGTCTGTTGCAAGACCCGATCCTGGGACTGAGCAACTACACCTCCCTGGCGCGCCTCATGCCGCTCATCGAGGTGCGGGAGTATCCCGTGGGCGCCATGCTCTGCCAGGCCAACAGCCCGGTCGAAGGACTGTTCCTGTTGAACGAAGGGCGCATCGCCCTCTCCCGACCCGACGGAACGCCGGTCACCGACCAGGAGGTCCGCTGCGGCGAAGAGAGCGCCACCGATTTCAAGGAGTGCCTGGTCCAGGCCGTGGTCGTCGAACCGGTTCAAGCCCTGTTCATTCCGCGCGCATCCGTCCAACTCCTGGCCGCCGAACAACCGATCATCAAACAGGCCAGCATCACCTCCCTGATGTCCCATGTCAGCGGACACCCTCTGAAACTCCCCACCCTCAAACAGTCCTCATCCGGCGAAATCCCCAGCACCTTCGCCACCCGCATCGGCTGGCTCCTGGCCATCCTCCTGCCGGCGGTGATGCTCTATTACGGCGAACAGCTCAATCTCGAATCCAACATCACTACCTTTCTGGCCATCTCCACGGCCACCATCCTGATGTGGATGTTCTCCCTGGTCGATGACTACATCCCAGGACTGTTCGCCATCGTCTCCATCCTGATGGCCGGTCTGGTGCCACCCACGGTGGTGCTCTCCGGATTCTCCTCCAACAGTTTCCTGATGGCCATGAGCATCCTCGGCCTGAGCACCGTCATCGCCTCGTCGGGACTCGGCTACCGCACCTTGCTGCTGCTCCTCTACCGTCTGCCCAACACCCGTTTCTGGAACAACCTCGGCCTGATCCTGATCGGATTCGTGCTCACGCCGCTGATTCCCTCGATCAACGCCCGACTCGCCATGGTCACCCCCTTCTTCACCGACATGGTGAAAAGCCTGCGCCTGGCCCCCGAAGGGAAAGCCGCCACCCGCCTGGCCATCAGCGCCTTCACCGGCGTCTCGCTGATGTCGGCCATGTTCATCACCAGCAAGTCCGTCAACTTCGCCATGTTCAGCCTGCTGCCCACCCAGGCGCAGGACCAGTTCCAGGGATTCCGCTGGCTCGTCGCCGCCGGCGTCTTCGGGCTCTCCATGCTGGTCGCCCATATCATCGGCGACCTGCTGCTCATGCGCACCCGGGAACAACCCCAACTCGACAAATCCCGCGTTGCCCTGCAACTCCAGCTCCTCGGCAAACTCAAACACCGCGAATGGGCCGCCCTGCTCGGCATCGGCGTCTTCATCCTCGGCATGATGACCGCTTCCTGGCACCAGATCCAACCCACCCTGCTCGGCATGTCGATCTTCTATGCCCTGCTGCTGTTCGGCTCGCTGCGCAAGAAGGAACTCACCGAAAAGATCGATTGGCCCTTCCTGCTCTATCTGGGGGAACTCACCGGCCTGGTGAGCGTGTTCAACTACCTGGGACTCGATCAACACCTGGCCTCCGCGCTGCCCACCCTGGGCGCCACCATGCGCGACAACTTCGAACTCTTCGTGCTGCTGCTCTTCGTGATGATCTCCGTGGTGCGACTGGTCATCCCCATCAGCATCACCATCGTCATCCTCATCACCATTTTCATGCCCCTGGCGGAAATCTATGGCATAAGTCCCTGGATCGTCGGCTTCATCATCCTGATCTTCGGCGAAATCTGGTTCATGCCCTACCAGTGCTCCTATTACCAAAAATACCAGGAGATCAACAAAAACCAACCGCTCTACAAAGACTCCTCCTTCCTGCTCTTCAACGCCCTGATGAACATCTTCCGTCTGCTGGCCATCTACGCCTCGTTCCCCTATTGGCGCGCCATGGGTCTCTTATGAACCGCTCCTCCTGGTCCCTCCAGAAATGGCTCATCGGCTTTTTCTGCATCGCCTCGGTGCTGGTCACCGGCTGGTTCAACGCCAACAAACCCCGTCTGGTGATCCTGCAAAGCTACGACAAGAGCTACTCCTGGACCAAGGACGTGAACATCGGCATCAACCGTGTCCTGGATGCCCATCGCGATTACACCATCAACTGGTACTACCTCGACACCAAGCGCCACCCCTGGACCGAATTCAAGACCAACGCCGGACAGGCCATGCGCCGCATGCTCAACGCCTCGCCGCCGGACGTGCTCCTGGCCGTGGACGACGACGCCCAACAGTACGTCACCCGCCATTTTCTCAACCACCCCACGGTCCGCGTCGTCTTCTCCGGGGTCAACAACCCACCCGAAGACTACGGCTTCGACAAGGCGGACAACATCACCGGCATCCTGGAACGCAAACCCTGGGCCGCGCTCCGGGAAACGCTGCTCATCCTGGCCGAATACAACGACCTGAAAAAACCCCTGACGATCCAGTTTCTCGGGGATCAGTCGGATTCGGTGATCGCCGACGAGATCGATTTCCGGGAGTTCGACATGGCCCCGATCCAGGTGGTCGATTCCCGACTGGTCAACACCTTCGCGGAGTGGAAACAGGCCCTGGCCGAGAGCGCCGGCAAGGTCGATTTTCTGATCACCACCAACTACCGCAAGATCAAACGCACCGAGGGAAGCAACGACCTGATGCAGCCCAGAGAGTTGATCGACTGGAGCGAAAAACACTCCCCGACCCCGCTGATCGGTACCAACGCCTTCTACGCCGAGGACGGCGGCATGCTGGCCATCGGCACCTCCCCCTACGAACAAGGCGAGGTGGCCGCGAACATGGTGGTGGAACTGCTCTCCAACGACAAGAGCCCCAAACAGCTGCCCATGCGCAGCACCGAACAGTTCGTGGTGGCGGTGCGCTCCAAACTGCTCGCCGACCGCAACCTGAAACTGCCCAAGGTGTATGAATCGGCGGCCCGGTCCATCAACAAATATTATTGAACCAAATCCAGCGCACCCACTCTATATGCGTTGCATCCCAAAACATGCCGGTTGGGGGAAAAAAAACCTCACCCCCGACCGTGGACCTCCCGCAAGAGCGTTCCACGGTAAAAGTCACGCATCCGGAAACCGCAAGATTGATATTTCTGAATGTATCCTCTATCTTCACAACGAACCGGCAAGATGCCATCCACCCGGAATCCCGGATGCCGACACACGGTTTTACCAGGCGCCATCCAGGACCTCATGACCATCTCTCTATCCGAACCTTTCACGAAGGAGTCCATTCCATGTCCATTTCCCTGACTCTCAGCGCGGCCACCAAACTGGGTGAGTTGTTGCAAGAGGAGAACAATCCCCAAACCAAGCTGCGTATCTTCGTCTCCGGCGGAGGCTGTTCGGGTTTCAAGTACGGCTTCACCTTCGACGACACCCAGGAGGAGGGCGACACCCTGATCGAATCCCATGGGGCCAAGGTGTTGGTCGATCCCACCTCGCTGGGCATGCTGGCCGGTGCCGAGGTCGATTACGTCGAGGATCTCTCCGGCGCCCAGTTCGTCATCCGCAACCCCAACGCCTCCAGCTCCTGCGGCTGTGGCCAGTCGTTCACCCCGAACAGCATGGGCGGGTGTTCCAACGCCTGATTCGGGTCGATCCCCCGACTCGACACGGATGCAACCGGAAAAATTCAGAAAAAAGATCCATTCTCCGGTTGCATCCCAGGCATGGCCATACCATATAATTCGCATGCATCCAGTCTGGTCCGTTTTCTTCACCCGAGTGCGAACAGGTATCCGCCATGGCTGACGATTCCCCAAAGAACGACGATCCCAACGCACCCGCAACCCCCACGGTCGAAGCCGTCTCCCCGCCGGCGGACGAGAACGTCGCCGAAAAAACCGAACCCAAGGTCGCGCCCCCACCCGCTCGGGTCGAGGATGTGCTGCCTCCGGAGCTGGTGATCTACCCGCTGGGTGGTCGCCCCTTCTTTCCGGGCATGCTCACCCCGATCCAGGTGGAGGGTTCGCCCTACTACGACACCATCAAATACGCCCTGCACTCGCCCGGCAAGATGTTCGGCATCGTGTTGAGCCACGCCGAGGATGGCGAGGAGGTGTTCAACGCCGACAAGCTGTACCGTTTCGGCGCGGTGGCCCGCATCATGGAAGCGGCGGTCAACGACGAGGACAAGCAGATCAAACTGCTCGCCGAGGGGATCGCCCGGTTCGAGATCATGGAGATCGTCAAACCCGGTCCGCCGATCGTGGCCCGCGTGATCCATCACGACAAGATCTCCCTGCATCTGGATCTGGACGCGCTCAAGCCCTACACCATGGCGGTGATCAGCGCCCTGAAGGAGATCCTGAAATACGACTCGCTCTACCAGGAGCAGGTCAAGATGTTCCTGTCGCGCCACAACTTCGGCGAACCGGATCGTCTGGCCGATTTCGTCGCCTCCATGACCAGCTCCAAACGCGAGGAACTGCAAGAGGTGCTCGAGACCCTCAACGTGCGCGAGCGGTTGGAGAAGGTGCTCGGGCTGTTGAAAAAAGAGCTGGAGATGGTCAAGTTGCAAGACAAGATCTCCCGTCAGGTCGAGGAGGGCATCTCCAAGAACCAGCGGCAGTTCTTTCTGCGCGAGCAGTTGAAGGAGATCCAGAAGGAACTCGGCATCACCAAGGACGATCGCACCGCCGACATGGAGCGGTTCCGCGAACGGGTGGAGAAGCTCAACCTCACCGACGAACCCAAAAAACGGATCGAAGAGGAGCTGGACAAGCTCTCGATTCTGGAGACCGGCTCCTCGGAGTACGGGGTGACGCGCAATTATGTGGATTGGCTCACCAGTCTGCCGTGGGGAATCCACACCAAAGACAAACTCGACATCGGTCGGGCGCGCCAGGTGCTCAACAAGGATCACGACGCCTTGAACGATGTCAAGGAGCGGATCCTGGAGTTTCTGGCGGTGGGCAAGCTCAAGGGGGAGATCGGCGGTTCGATCATCCTGCTGGTCGGTCCTCCGGGGGTGGGCAAGACCTCGATCGGTCGTTCGGTGGCCCGGGCCGTGGGTCGAAAGTTCTTCCGCTTTTCGGTGGGCGGCATGCGCGACGAGGCGGAGATCAAGGGCCATCGCCGCACCTACGTGGGGGCCATGCCCGGCAAAATGATCCAGGCGCTGCGCCGCACGGAAACCTCCAATCCGATCATCATGCTCGACGAGGTGGACAAGATCGGCGCCAGCTATCACGGCGATCCGGCCTCGGCACTTCTGGAGGTGCTCGATCCGGAGCAGAACAGCGAGTTTCTCGATCACTACCTGGACGTGCGCTTCGATCTCTCCAAGATCCTGTTCATCTGCACCGCCAACCAGCTCGACACCATCCCGCAGCCGCTTTTGGACCGCATGGAGGTGATCCGTCTTTCGGGTTACATCACCGAAGAGAAGATCAAGATCGCCCGCAACCACCTGATCCCCAAGCAGTACGACAAAAACGGCATGCAGTATGCCCAGCTGCGCATCAGCAACGACGCGGTGCGGGTGATCGTGGATGGCTACGCCCGCGAGGCCGGGGTGCGGCGTCTGGAACAAAAAATCGCCGCCATCGTCCGCAAGGCGGCGGTGAAGATCCTGGAGGAGAAGGCCGCCATTCCGATCCGGGTCGGCAAGGATCAGGTGGAGGAGTTTCTGGGCAAGCCGAGTTTCCGCGACGAACAGCCGTTCAGCGGCGTGGGGGTGGTGACCGGTCTGGCCTGGACCGCCATGGGCGGTGCCACGCTCGATGTGGAGGCGGTCAATCCGGGCGGCGAGAAGGCCGGCCTGACCCTGACCGGTGCCCTGGGCGACGTGATGAAGGAGTCGGCCCACATCGCCATGAGCTATGTATCCGCCAACTGCGCCATTTTGGGCGGGGATGCCAAGATTCTCACCCACAATCCGGTCCATCTGCATGTGCCGGAGGGTGCGACCCCGAAGGATGGTCCCTCGGCGGGCATCACCATGGCCACGGCCATGCTCTCGCTGGCCAAGAGCCAGCCGGTGAACCGTCGCCTGGCCATGACCGGCGAGATCACCCTGACCGGCCAGGTGCTGGCCGTGGGCGGCATCCGCGAAAAGGTGATCGCTGCCCGCCGGGTTGGCATCCGCGAACTGATCCTGCCCGAGGCGTGCCGCAAAAGCTACGAGGAGGTACCGGACCACATCCGCGAGGGGTTCACGGTCCACTTCGTGCAAAAATACCCACAGGTGGCCAGGCTGGTTTTTGGGGGGTGATCCATACGCCAAAGCCATTCCAACAACGCTTCTCCGAGCCCCCGCAAAAAGCTGTTTCTGGCAAAAAACGGGCTTTGCAACCTGTTGATTTTGCTAAACCATGTCCACCATGAATACCGGGTGAAGGAACTTTTTGCGGGGGCCTTCAAGCCACATGGGCTTCCAAATACCCCCTCAAGACCTCCACGAACCGGCGCATCTCCTCCAACGGCCCGAGGGTCAAACGGAAGGTCTTGACCAGGGATGGGGCCACCATCGGGCGTACCAGAATCCCGTTGGCCTTCATGTACGCCACCACCCCATCCCGATCCTCGGGCTCCACCAGCATGAAGTTGGCCGCCGCCGGATAGAACTTGACCCCCATCTCCCGCAACGCCGCCTCGATGAACGGCTTGCCCTCCCCCATCACCGCCTCCACGTACCGGGCCGCGTGCGGCAGACCCAACTGGGCATCGGCCACCGCCAACGCGCACACATTCACATCGAACGGACCGCGCACCTTGTAGAGTTCGCGAATCAGCTCCCTGTGCGCCACCACATACCCCAAACGCAGTCCGGCCATGGCATACGCCTTGGAAAAGGTGCGCACCACGATCAGGTTGGGGAACTCCCCCAGCCAATCCAGACAGCTCACGCCGGTGAACTCGTAATAGGCTTCGTCCACGATCACCGGCAACTCCGGATGACGGGTCAGCACCTCCCGAATCACCCCCTCGGGCACGGCGGTACCGGTCGGATTGTTCGGATTGATCAGCACGATCAGACGTGTACGCGCATCGATGGCCTCGAAAAATCGCGCCTCGGGAAAACGCATCCCGGTGTCGAAGGGCACACCCTGGACCGTGGCGCCGATCACCTGCGCCACATGCGAAAAGATCGGAAACTCCGGTCGAGCCACCACCATGCCGTCGCCGGGATTCAAGAAGGCCCGCAACAGCACCTCGAGCCCCTGATCCGAACCGTTGGTGATGATCAGGTTCTCCTCGGCCACCCCGACATGCGCGGCCAGTTTCGGCAAGAACGCCTGATACTCCGGATAGCGCGACACCGCCCCGCTCTCCCAGAGCCGTTCCAGGGCCGGTCGGATCTCCGGCGGCAGGGCACGGGTGTTTTCATTCAGATCCAGGCGCAGATACCGTGTCCGGTCCAGACCGGTCCAGGGCGGCGCGTAGGCCGACATGGCCTGGATGTTGGTTCGAACCTTGGGAACAGTCATCGTCTCTCCTACTCGCGGGAATCGGAAGCCATGCCATCACTCGACTTGCTGGTTTCCAGGCCGACCCGATGCATCTGAATCTTGCGCAACTCCTTGCGAAACTCGGGAAACGCGGCCATCACCTCATCAAAATCCTTCTTGTCGAGCTTCAAGGTGTTGCAGGCGGTGATGGCGCGAATGTTGGCCATGCGCACCGTATCCTGCAACAGGGCGATCTCGCCGAAGACATCCTTGGTGCGCAATTTGGCGATCAAATCGCCCGATTGATTGGTCACCGCCACCACGCCATGCACCAGGATGTACATCTCACGTCCCACCTCGCCGATATGGATGATCTCTTCGCCGGGCAGAAACATCTCGCTGGTCAGACGCGCGCCGAGGGCCTCCAGAAGCTCCGGGCTGGCCTTGCCAAACAAAGGTCCGCGCCGCAACAGATGGACGTTGACATGTTGATGGATCCGTTCGCTCAACTTGGCGGGCAGATCGCGCAGAATCTCCGCGCCTCCGGCGCTGTGTTCCATCAGATAGTGGCGATAGAAGCTGAAAATATCGTTCTGCAACGAGGCCGGCAGATCGTATTGCTGCATGAAGGCGGCCAGATGGGCGATTTTCTCCTTGGTCTGCTTGCGCAGAATGTTGGAATTCACGATCAACGTGGAGATCTGACCGATGATGTACGCATAGATCGCCACACCCAACATCATCACGAACATGGCGAACAGTCGTCCGCCATCGGTTTGCGGGGTGATGTCCCCATACCCCACCGTGGCCATGGTGGTCACGGTCCAATAGTACCCCTTGATGATGAAGGTCCGTAAACTCTCCTCCGGCAGTTGATCGATGATCATCATCCAGATGCTGGCACACCAACTGGTGATGGTCAGGATCCAGAAGAACATCACGAACAGCTGTTCGGTCACCGTGGCCGGCAGCGCGGTCCCCTGCACACGCAGCAGGTGCGGCAGACGCAAGATCCGCAGCATGCGCACGGCGGCAGCCCACATCGCCAATTCCGGCAAACCCAGAATGATGCAGGCCAGATCCCAGGGGATGGTGGCCAGCAGATCGCTGACAAAATAACTTTTAATGTATTTTTCCCGAATCGCCTCCGGACGGGTCAACAGTTCCCCGTCATCCATGATGGCGGTACGAAAGTTGAGCCACAGATCCATGACATAGATCGCAGTCAGCACCAGATTGACCGTCTGCGACCACTCCGGAACACCGATATTCGGCACCAGAAACAGCGGCACGGTCCAGGTATACCAGATCGTGGCCACCAGAATCAGATAGTTCCACACTCGACGCGCGGGACTGTCGGGCAGGATCACGCGCGATTCGTCCTCGCTGGCTTTTTCCATGGTGGGAATCCTTGCTTATTCAAAAAGAGAGGCCAAAAGGGAGAACGCCCTTCCAAAGAAGCGCTCTTCCGGGCGTTCCCCGGCACATTTCAACTCCAGCGTCCCACGAAACGGCCATCCGGCCACTCCGGAGCATGGATCGGTTCGCCGAGATCGGCGGCGATCAGACGACGCCGAACCTCGAGCAGCCGTTCCACCAGGGCCGGTTCGATGTTGTCGTACCCGGACTCGTCCTCCTGACGGTTGACCACGATCCCCAACAGTTCGGTGATGGCATTGCCCACCGAGTTCTGACTGATGGTGACGATGAGCCGGTCGTGATCGTCCCGGTAGAGGATCTGCTTGTAGGCCGGACGCCAGCGGATGTCGTTGGCGAAGCGGGGATCGGCCTTGACATGATCGCGCACGTCCCGCGCCACCTGGGCGAACTGGTTGCTGAACAGCAGGATCTTCTCCACCTGTTCCGGAAAATAGACCCCCTCGGGAATGCCGGCCCCACGGGTCGAGACCTGGGCGAAAAAGGTGCGGTAGAAATCCAGAAAGCCCTTGAGAATCAGATCGTATTCATTCCAAAAACAAGGATTTCCCAGTTGTTCGGCACCGCCGGTCACCTCCCAGCTCGGCAGTCCGTGGGGATAGCCGGTCACCGCGATGCGCGCGGAGTCGTCCTCCACCGGTTTGAGGATCCGCAAGTCCAGAACCTCCAGAAACCGTCGGTAGACATCGGAGAGATGGCGCAGGAACAGGCTGTTGTGGCCGCTGTCGGTGAGATTGGAATCATCCGGATTGGCCAGGGGGGCATTGACGATCGATGCCTGGGGGAAAACGATGAAATGGTTGTGGATCATCCGGATGCTCGGCACGCCCGGCTTGTTAAGCGGCCAAGTGGCATCCAGGCTCGCCTCGCCGCACAGGATCAGGGCCTTGGCCGGATCCGGATATTTTTCCAGCATGTATTCAAGGATGATCTGGGTCATGCGACTCCAGACGTTCTTTTGCTGTCTGGTCAACTGATCGCGACGCACCGGACGGCCCAGGGGATCGAGGATGCGCCGCGAGGTGTCGAGCATGATCGAGGTATCGAACTCGACGCTGTGCCCGAGCAGCTTGCGATAGAGCAGAAACCCCTCCTCATTGACCAGCAGGCCGTTCTCCTTGGCCAGATGTTCCAGATTGGCGGCGCTGTTGAAAAACTCCACGGCGGACATCCCTTCCGGGATCTTCAGGGGGATCTTGCGACGTGGGGTGACGATGGAACGGGGTCCGATGATCATGCTTTTGACCAATGATCCTTGCAACAGGGGGTATGGACGACCAGTCGTTGATGGTTTGATTGATTGTCTGCAAGAGGCTGTCTGGTGATTGCAAACGGTCTGCGCGGCCCATGAATGGCCGGCCAAATCGCGCAGCAATTTGTTCGAGCACGGTTGTTCGAAGCGTTCGAACCGTGCTTGTTTGGTGGTTCCCTTCATGGAATCACCAAACAGCCTCTAAATAAACACCGCGATCCGTATCCTTGTCGGCCAATTCGATGGCCTGCTCAAGATGAAAAAGCCCCTCGATCGACGTTCGGCATGAGAATCGCGGCGCCCCCCCTCGGGACGCTCCGACGCGATCGGAAGGTCCGGGGGTTTGGGGATCATGCGGGCCCCTCCGTGCCCATGCCGGACTGAAACGCCCAGGTGGTGGCGCACATCTGGGCAAGCGTCCGCCGGGCGGTCCAGTTCAGAAGTCGGTGCGCCTTCTCCGGATTGGCGTAGCAACTGGCCGAATCACCGGGACGACGTGGCGCGATCCGATACGGTACGGGCCGACCGCTGGCCACCTCGAAGGCCCGGATCATTTCGAGCACGCTGTACCCCTGGCCGGTGCCCAGATTGATCACCTGCCATCCAGGGTGCGCATTCAGGTAGACCACCGCGCTGGCATGCCCCTCGGCCAGATCCATCACATGGATGAAATCGCGCACCCCCGTGCCATCCGGCGTGGGATAGTCATTGCCGAACACTTGGAGTTCGGCCAACTCTCCCGTGGCGACCCGGGCGATGTAGGGCATGAGATTGTTGGGAAGCCCTTGAGGATGTTCGCCGATCAGCCCGCTTTCATGCGCGCCAACCGGATTGAAGTAGCGCAGACAGACGATCCGCCACTCCGGGTCGGAGCGGGCCAGATCGTGCAAGATCTCCTCGACGTGCAGCTTGGTGCGACCATAGGGGTTGGTAACCCCGGTGGGATGGCATTCATCCACCGGCAGATAGCGCGGTTCGCCATAGACATTGGCGCTGCTGCTAAAGACCAGGGCGCGCGTGCCCACCACGCGCATGGCTTGCAGGAGGCTGATCGATCCCTGCACGTTGTTGGCGTAATAGTCGAGGGGAATCTCCAGGGACTCCCCAACCACTTTGAGCCCCGCGAAGTGGATGACCGTTTCGATGGCATGGTGGCGCAGGGTGTGACGAAGCCGATCGGTATCCCGCACGTCGCCGGATACGAACAGCGGAGGCACGCCGGTGATCCGTTCCAACCGTTCGGCCATGACCTGGGCGCTGTTGGAAAGGTTGTCGTAAAGCACCACCCGATGACCCGCCAGGGTCAGGGCGACCGCCGTGTGACTGCCGATATATCCCATGCCGCCGGTGAGAAGAAGATTCATCCGCGAGGCCCTTCCAGGTTTCAAGACTGACGCATCATGATGCCCACCCCTCACCGCACCCGGAAAGCGTCCGCGGGAGATCCCCGGACACGCCACGACACGGTTCCGGACGCCATCATGGGATATTCCCGTGGCACTCCCGCAAGGGAGATGCACGGTCCGGGAGTGCATGCACCACCCCCATCATGCCAGTTTACCATTGTAGCACAGCCTCATGACGGCAAAAAATGCATCTTGCCGCACTGGATTAAAAAAAATCATCCTTTCCATCCACACCCGATTCAATCGAAAATTCCCTGTCGAGACAGGTAGTCAACCGGTCAAGATGGGACTATACTGGCACGGTCGGTCCACCATGATTCCAGATCCGGCCCAATGGGTTCACCCCTCACGGTCGCGAACCTGCGAAACAACCGGGCACCACCCGCGCCGGGACCCTCCATCCAGTCACACCAACGAGGCAGCAAAACACATGCAACCGCTTCTGACAAGGTTCGCATTCCGAACCGTGGTCGCGACGACCCTTCTTCTGGCCGCATGCTCCGCGGAAAAAAACGACGCCAAACCCGCCGGCCCACCCCCGGTGCTGGTCACCGTGGCACCCGTGACGCAGAAAAACAGACCGGTGACCATCCAGGCCATGGGCAATGCCGAGGCGTGCCACGCGGTGGCGATCAAGTCACGGGTGGACGGCGAGATCGTCAAGGCCCATATCCTCGATGGCCAGGAAGTTCAACAAGGCCAACCGCTCTTCGACCTCGACGACCGCCCCTTCCAGTACCGGCTCAGGCAGCTCAAGGCCAATCTGGAGCGCGACCAGGCCCTGTTGGAGAACGCCCGCACCAAGGAGCATCGCCAGTCGGTGCTCAACAAGCAAAACCTCTCGTCCGAGGAGACCCTGGCCGGTCTCGTCGCCACCCGCCAGGCCGCCGAAGCCACGGTCGCCGCCGATCGCGCCGCCATCGCCGAGGGGGAGTTGCAGTTGGCCTTCACCCGCATCGCCGCGCCGATCACCGGCATGGCCGGTCGTATCCTCCTCCAGCCCGGCAACCTGGTCAAGGCCAACGACACCAACCCTCTGGTCACCCTGCAACAGATGGATCCGATCTGCATCTCCTTCACGGTCGCCGAATCCCATCTGGCCGAAATCCGCCACCATCACGCCAAAACACCCCTCACCCTGGAGATCCAGCCCAACCGCGGCAACGGTCCCAGCGTGCCGGGCACCCTGCTCTCCCTCGACAATCTCGTCGATCGCCAGACCGGCACCATCCGCCTCAAGGCCCAGGCGGCCAACGGAGCGCGTCATCTCTGGCCCGGCCTGTTCATCACCCTGACGCTGAAACTCACCGAGCGTCCCGATGCCCTGGTGATCCCGACCCGCGCGGTGCAAACCGGCTCGAGCGGCCCCTTCGTCTACGTGGTTCAAAAGGATTTGACCGTCGAGTCCCGCCCCCTGACCATCGCCCAGGAAGACAAGGATGAGATCGTGATCACCTCCGGGGTTTCCGCCGGCGAGAGCGTGGTCACGGTCGGCCAGTGGCGGCTCAAACCCGGCGCCAAGGTGGAGATCTCCCAAGGCGCCCCGGACACCAAGGCCGATCAAGAGCCCCAGACGGCCCGATAACTCGACGTGATGGGGGGGTAGAACCCCCTCATCCCCCGACTGCGGATCTCCCTGACGGAGGTCCCGCGGTCAAACCAGTCCATCCCGCGCACCGGTGTCCCTGCCATGAATATTACCGGATTTTTCGTCCATCGCCCGGTCACGACCGTCCTGACCATGGCCGGACTGTTTCTGTTCGGCCTGCTGGGCTATCGGCAACTGCCGGTCTCGGCCCTGCCCACGGTCGATTACCCCACCCTGCAGGTCTCCGCCGCGCTCACCGGCGCCTCGCCGGAGACCATGGCCAACTCCGTGGCGCTGCCCCTGGAAAAAGAGTTCTCCACCATCGCCGGACTCGAATCCATGACCTCCTCCAGCGGCCTGGGCTCGACCCAGATCTCCCTGCAGTTCGCCCTCGACCGCGACATCGACTCCGTGGCCCAGGACGTGCAAGCCGCCATCTCCTCCGCGCAGCGCCGCCTGCCCAACAACCTCACCACCCCGCCCTACTACCGCAAGGTCAACCCGGCGGATCTGCCCATCTTCTACCTGGCCCTCACCTCCGAAACCCTGCCGTTGACCGAAGTCTCGGAGTTCGCGGACACCACCCTCTCGCAGCGCATCTCCACCCTGCCGGGTGTCGCCCAGGTGAGCATCTACGGCAAACAGAACCCCTCGGTGCGGGTTCGGCTCGATCCGCGCGCCCTGGCGGTCAACGGACTGGCCATCGACGACGTGGAGGCCGCCATCCAGCAAAACAACCCCAACGTCCCCACCGGCTACCTGCTGAGCGCCAACCGGATGATCTCCCTGGAAACCCCGGAACGCCTCCCCTCGGCCAAAAGCTACCGCTCCATCGTCGTCGCCCAGAAAAACGGCGCGCCCTTGCATCTGCACGAGATCGCCCGCGTCACCGACGCACCCGAAAACGAACTGGCCGCCGCCTGGTTCAACAACGTGCGCGGCGTGGTCCTGGCCATCCAACGTCAACCCGGCTCCAACACCATCGCCGTGGCCGACTCGATCCGCGACCTGGTGCCGACCCTGCGCCAGCAACTCCCCGCCGCCACCGCCGTGGAGGTGCTCTACGACCGCTCGCAGAGCATCCGCGAATCGGTGCGCGACGTGCAACTCACCCTGCTCTTTTCGTTGTTCCTGGTGATTCTGGTCATCTACCTGTTCCTGGGCAACGCCTCGGCCACCCTGATCCCGAGCCTCGCCCTGCCGATCTCCCTGGTCGGGGTGTTCCCGATCATGCTCCAACTCGACATGAGCATCAACATCATCTCCCTCATGGCCCTCACCCTGTCGGTGGGCTTCGTGGTGGATGACGCCATCGTCATGCTCGAAAACATCTCCCGACACATGGAGGAAGAGGGCCTTTCGCCCTGGCAGGCCACCCTGATCGGCGGCAAACAGATCGCCTTCACCATCGTTTCCATGACCCTCTCCCTGGCTGCGGTCTTCATTCCGGTGCTCTTCATGGGGGGCATCCTCGGTCGGTTGCTCCACGAATTCGCCATCGCCATCATGGCCTCGGTGATCCTCTCCGGCCTGGTCTCCCTGTCACTCACCCCGATGCTCTGCTCGCGGCTGCTCAAACCCCATCAAACCGCCACCCGCCCCAACCGGCTGATCCGGGCCAGCGAGGCGGGTTTCCTGGCCCTGCGCAACGGCTATGCCCGAAGCCTGGACTGGTGTCTCGCCCACCGACGCATCGTCTTGATCCTCTTCACTCTCATGGCCGCCTGGTCGGTGCAGGTGGGACGCGACATGCCCAAGGGGTTCATGCCCAGCGAAGATACCGGTCAACTGCTCTGTTTCACGGAGACCGAACAGGAAATCGGCTTCGAAGCCATGATGGAGCGGCAGAAAAAGGTGGCCGAAATCATCGGCTCCGATCCGGGGGTGAGCATCGCCATGTCCTTCATCGGCGGCGGCGCATCCGCCTCGGCGCTCAACAACGGTCGCGTGTTCGTGCGCCTGAAACCCCATGAAGAGCGTCCCCACGCGGATGAGATCGTCAAGCGTCTGCGCCCGAAACTGGCCCAGGTGCCGGGCATCAAGGCCTTCATCCAGAACCTTCCGGTGATCCGGGTCGGCACGCAACTCACCAAAAGCCAATATCAATTCACCCTCCAGGGGACCGATACCGGCGAACTCTACGCCTGGGCCGAAAAGGTCGAAAAGACCCTGCGCGATCTGCCGGGCTTCCAGAACGTCACCTCCGACATGCAGCTCGCCAAGACCCAGGCCATGGTCGAAATCGACCGCGACAAGGCCGCCACCCTGGGCATCACCCCGGAAAAACTGGAAAAAACCCTCTACGCCGCCTTCGGCCCCAAACAAATCTCCACCATCTACGCCCCGAGCAACCAATATGCCCTGCTCCTCGAACTCGACGAACAATACAGGACCGATCCCTCGGTGCTCGGACTGCTGCATGTGCGCGGCGCCAACAACACCCTGATCCCACTGGAATCCATCGCGCGCATCTCCCGTTCCGTGGGACCGGCCACCATCAATCACCGCGGTCAGATGCCGTCGGTGACCCTCTCCTTCGACCTGGCCCAGGAGGTCGCCTTGAGCCAGGCCATCGAGGCGATCAACCAGGCGCGCGCCAAAATGGGCATGCCGGACACCATCGCCTCGAACTACCAGGGGTCGGCGCAGGTGTTCCAGTCGTCGCTGGCCGGGATGGGATGGCTGTTGGGACTGGCGGTATTGGTGATCTATCTGGTGCTCGGCATGCTCTACGAGAGCTACATCCACCCTCTGACCATCCTCTCCGGGCTGCCCGCCGCCGGACTCGGCGCGCTGCTCACCCTCAAGCTCTTCGGCATGGAACTGAATCTCTACGGCTTCGTGGGGTTGATCATGCTGATCGGCATCGTGAAGAAAAACGCCATCATGATGATCGACTTCGCCGTCGAATCGCGCCGCATGGGCAACGACGACGCCCTGGCCGCCATTCGCGAAGCCTGCCTGGTCCGCTTTCGCCCCATCATGATGACCACCATGGCCGCCCTGGTCGGCACCCTGCCCATCGCCCTGGGCATGGGCGCGGGCGGCGAGGCGCGTCAACCCCTGGGGCTGGCCGTGGTGGGCGGTCTGCTGCTCTCCCAGTGGTTGACGCTCTACATCACGCCGGTGATCTATCTGTATCTGGAGAAGGCGCGGATCCGGCTGGACCCGAAGGAGATCCGGGAGGGATGAAGAAAGCCGGACGCATCACGACCTGGCAGGACGTTCACCCCCGATGTCTCCCGAAAAGGAGCGACACCCCGAAAAAACCGCACGCCGCCAGCACGATGGCCGGACCGCTGGGCAGATCCCAGCGGAAACTGGCCCAAAGGCCCAGGGGTGCGCTGGTCGCGCCGATCAGCACCGCGCCCAGGGCCATCCCTTCCGGGGTACGAGCCAGGGGACGGGCCGTCACCGGCGGGATCACCAGCATGGCCGTGATCAGCAGCGCGCCCACCACCTTGATGGCCGAGGCGATCACCAACGCGGTCAGAAGCATGAACAGCAGACGCAATCGGGCCACCGGCACCCCGTCCAGGATCGCCAATCCCTCATGCAAGGTGGCGTTGACCCAGGCGTGCCAATAAAAACGCATCAGGATCAGCACCACGCCGGCCCCGCACCAGATCCAGACGACATCCCCCCAACTGGTGGCGAGCACATCCCCGAACAAAAAGGCCATCATGTCCACCCGAGCCCCCTGGGAGAGCGCGGCGGCGACCAGTCCGAGGGAGAGGGCGCCCTGGGAGAAGATCCCCAGGGCGGCATCCGCCGGGATTTCGGGACGGGTATGCATCCAGGTGACGAACAGGGCCACGCCCACGCAGACTGCGGCGATGGCGCCATTCAGGTTCCAGCCGGTCACCAGCCCCAACGCCACCCCGAGCAGGGCGGAGTGGGACAAGGCATCGCCGAAATAGGCCATGCGGCGCCACACCACGAACACCCCGAGCGGACCGGCGGCCACGGCGATGCCGACGCCGGCCAGCATGGCCCGGATCATGAATTCATCCATCAGGGGCGCTCCCTTTCCACACCGTGCGGGGTGTGGCAGTGATCGTGATGGTGTTGATAGTAGCCCACGCCCGGTATCCGGTCGCCGAACAGGAGCTGAAACTCGGGGGTGGCGCGCACGGCGGTCGGGGAGCCGGAGCAGCAGACGTGGCGGTTCAGACAGATCACCCGGTCGGCCCCGGCCATCACGAAGTGAAGATCGTGGGAGACCAGCAGGGCGGCCACGCCCCGTTCGCGGCGCAGGGTTTCGAGAAAGCGGTGCAGTTGCTCCTCGCCGGCCAGATCCAAACCCTGGGCCGGCTCGTCGAGAACCAGCAGGTGGGGATTCCGACTCAAGGCGCGCGCCATGAGCACCCGCTGCATCTCGCCGCCGGAAAGGGCGTGCAAGGGGCGTTCGAGCAGGCGATCGCAGCCGAGCAGACGCAAGGTGGCGTCCGGAACGCCGGCGCCGATGGCGGAGAGGGCGATGAAACGGGCCACGGTCATCGGCAGCACCGCATCCACCTTCAACCGTTGCGGCACATACCCGATCACCAGACCCGAACGCCGCCCCACCGACCCGCCGGAGAGGGGGATCAACCCCAACAGCGCGGAAAGCAGGGTGGATTTTCCCGCGCCGTTGGGTCCGATGATGGTGACGATCTCGCGTTCATGGACCACCAGGTCGATCTCGCGCAAAAGCGTCTCGCCCCCGAGGATGACCGACAACCCATGCGCGGAGAGCAGGGGGACGGTCTGCTCCGACCCAGGGGGACTCACGACAGCCTCGGGAAAAAACGGGGGCAAAACGGTGAATATTTCTGATTCATTTCATGTGGACTTGTGTATAATGCAACTTTGATCCAAAATCACGCACCGTACCAAATTAACGCGTCATCCAACACGCCGTCAACACCATCGGGGGATTCGTTCATGCCATTGGCTTCCATGCGGCAACTCCTCGACCATGCCGCCGAACACAATTATGGGATTCCAGCCTTCAACGTCAACAACATGGAGCAGGTACGCGCCATTCTGCGCGCCGCCCACGAAACCGACAGCCCGGTCATTCTTCAGGCCTCGGCTGGGGCACGCAAGTATGCCGGCGAGGCCTTCCTGCGCCACCAGATCCTCGCCGCCCTCGAGGTCCATCCCCACCTGCCGGTGGTGATGCATCAGGATCACGGCCAATCCCCGGCGGTCTGCTATGCCGCGATCCGCTCCGGCTTCACCAGCGTGATGATGGACGGTTCGCTCAAGGAAGACGGCAAAACCCCCGCCTCCTACGATTACAACGTCGCCACCACCGCCGAGGTGGTCAAGATGGCCCATGCCATCGGCGTGTCGGTGGAGGGCGAACTGGGCGTTCTCGGTTCGCTGGAGACCGGCAAGGCCGGCGAGGAAGATGGTCACGGCGCCGAGGGAACCCTCAGCAAGGAGCGTCTGCTCACCGATCCCGACGAGGCCGCCCGCTTCGTGGCGGCCACCCAGGTCGATGCCCTGGCCATCGCCATCGGCACCTCGCATGGGGCCTACAAATTCAGCCGCAAGCCCACCGGCGAAATCCTGTCCATCGACCGCATCAAACAGATCAACGCCCGGCTCCCCAACACCCATCTGGTGATGCACGGCTCCTCCTCGGTGCCCCAGGAACTCCTGGCCATCATCAACGCCCACGGCGGCTCGATCCCCGAGACCTACGGCGTGCCGGTGGAAGAGATCCAGGTCGGCATCCGATTCGGGGTGCGCAAAATCAACATCGACACCGATCTGCGCCTGGCCATGACCGGCGCGATTCGCAAGGTGTTCGCCGAAAAACCCGCCGAGTTCGATCCGCGCAAATATCTGCGTCCCGCCGAGGACGCCGCCTATCGGGTCTGCAAGGAGCGTTTCGAACAGTTCGGATGCGCCGGCAACGCCTCGCGGATCCGGGTGATCGATCTGGAAACCATGGCCGCCGAATACGCGGCTGGACGCCTGGATCCCAGCATCAAGGATTAAGGACATTGTTGCCCATCGTCCCGCTTCTGACCCTGTTGATCGGATTGGCCACCCTCCCCGCCGAGGCGGTACAGTCCAACCCGTGCGCCGTGGCCCGCGAAATCCAGACCAAGGCGATCGCCCTGCTGGATCACAAACCCGAAGAGGCGATCCAGGCGTTCGAAAAGGCGCGGACCACCTGCCCGACCGACGTGGCCATCGGCTTCAATCTCGGACTGGCGCTCCATCAGACCGGCAAGAAACAACAGTCCCTGACGGTCTGGACCCAGGTCCACGAAGCGTTTCCGGACCACGTTAAAACCATCGCCAATCTCGCCTGGAGCCACTTCGAGGAGGGCAACGATCACAAGGCGCACCTTCTGGCCTCGGAAGGGTTCTCCAAGCACCCCGGCAACCTCTCCCTCGCCCACACCAAGCTGTTCGCGCTGTTCCGGCGCGGCAACTATCTGGAGGCTTACGACTGGATCATGCGCATGCAGGTCCAGGAACACGAAGAACCGGGCACCGGACTCAAGGGGGAGCGCATCCAGTCCTGGCGGGAGATGGCCGCCGGTTACGTGTCCGAAACCCTGTGGCGTCAGTTCCGCCAGGGCGAACGGATGGAGGCGTTGCGGCAGTCGATCAACCTGTTGACCAAGGAGTATCCCGGCGAGGCGACCTTCGCGCGCACCAAGGATCAACTCCTGGTGGCCTTCACCGATCCGGAGGCGGAAATCCCCTTCCCGCGCGCCCTGCCCCACGAAGCCTGGGCCAAGACCGGCGATGTCGATGACCAAAGCGCGGTGCTCGACAACCACATCGCCGCCCTGCCCGCCCTCGCCGCCTGGCAAAAACGATCCGACGCCTATGCGGTGGTGATCGGCGTGAGCCACTACAAACGCATCCGTGCCAAGCACTACGCGGATCGCGATGCCACCAACTTCCACAAACTCATCACCCGTCGCGGCATCTTCAACGACGATGCCGATCACATGCGTCTGCGCATCAACGCCGCCGCCGATCTCGATACCCTGCGTCAGGATCTGGAGTGGCTGATCCGTCAGGGCCAGAACAATCCCAATGCTTCGCTGTTGTTCTTCTTCTCCGGTCTGGGTGTGCCGAACGGCAACGACGCCCTGCTGCTTCCGGCCAACAGCCAGCTCGATCACCTGGATACCAGCCACGCGATTTCGCTCTCCTGGCTGCAAGGCGCCCTCGGGCGTCTGCCCAACAAGGAGGTGGCCGTGCTCCTGGATACCTGCTTCAACAACACCCCGGAGTGCGCGGTGCAGGGCAGGCAGTCCGACGCCAGCGCCCCGCGCGCGCTGTTGACCGCCGGCAAATCGACCGCCGTGGCCGCGGACAAGAAAGGTCTTCCCATCCACGGATCCGGCCAGCAGGGCGCCTTCACCTGGCATCTGCTCAAATCGATGCTCGGTGAGGGGGACGGCTTTCCGGTCGGCAAAAAGGATGGCTGGGTCGATCTCTCCGAGGCCTTCGCCCACCTGAAAGTCGGTCTGGCCCAGAACAAACCACCCGCGGATCCGATCCTCTCGGTCCCGACCCAGATGCGTTTGACCCGCACCGGAGGAGAACTGTGACCCACTCCCATGCGCTGACCCGGTTGGCCGGGATCCGGTTTCTGGCCGCGACCCTGACGCTTTCCGCCGGTCTGATGCCGTTATCGACCGCCCAGGCCTCGCTCATCAACGAGTGGGAACCCCTCGACACCGAAGCCGCCCAGCCCAAACCGGCGGTGACCATTCAACCCGGTCAAAACTGGCGCGATCCGATGAGCGAGGTGAACCTGCTCTGGATCGCCGGCGGTTGCTACGACATGGGTTCTCCACCCAGGGCCGAAGGGCGGGAATCGGACGAGGGACCGGTTCATCAGGAGTGCGTGAAAGGGTTCTGGCTCGGCGAAACCGAAGTCACGCAAGGTCAATGGCGGCGTGTGATGCACAACAACCCTTCGCGTTTTCGCAAGGGCGAAAACTATCCGCTGGAAAACGCCACCCGCGAGGAGATCAACGAGTTCATCGCCCAACTGAACTCCCGCGCGCGCATCAACGTGCAGTTCCGTCTGCCCAGCGAGACGGAGTGGGAGTTCGCCTGTCGCAACGGCGGTCAGCGTACCATCTTTCCCGGCGGCAGCGATCCGACCCGTTACGCCTGGTTCGGTCCCAACAGCCTCGGCACCTCCCAGCCGGTGGGATTGCGTCCGGCCAACCAGCTGGGACTCAAGGACATGAGCGGCAATGTCTGGGAGTGGGTCCAGGATCGCTATCAATCCACGTATGGCTCGAACAACAAAGCCACTCCGAACGGCGCCGGGGGAACCGAATTCTTCACCATCCGTGGTGGCGGCTGGCAGGATGATGCCCACTCCCTGCGTTGCGCCAACCGGGGATTCCAATCCGACAACTCACGCCGTCCGGATCTGGGTTTGCGACTGGCCGCCTCCGTGAAGACCAAGGAAAAGAAAAACGGCACCCGTTCCACCGACATCAAGCGCATGCCTTTCTGACCGGATCCGGGTGGATCCGAGGAGCAAGCGGACATGAGCACGATTCTCGACATGATGGAGGCCATCCCCTTTTTCGAACCCTTCACGAACCAGGAAAAACGGCTCCTGGCCGATCACGGCCACTGCTTCGAGCTGTTCAAGGATGGCCAGACCATCATCCAGGAAGGGGATATCCAGGACTCGGCGCTCTACATCATCTTGAGCGGCGCGGCCTTCGTGCGCAAGGATGACCACCCGGAGCACATCATCGCCTATCTGGAGACCGGTTCGATCATCGGCGAGGCGGCCTTTCTGGTCGGCGGACGCCGTCGCATGGCCAGCGTCATCGCCGAGGGGTTGGTGAATGTCTTCCGGCTCGACCGCACCGCCCTGGCCGATTTCGAATGCGCCTTTCAACTCAAACTCACCCAGCAACTGGTGATCATCATCGTCGAGCGTCTCGAAAAGATGAACGAGGCCCTGGCCGAATTGATGGGATGATCGTCCACGCCTCGCTTATCCCTCGTCATACACCAGGTTTGATACACATCGACTGTCACGGGAGCCCCACATGGAACCACCCTGTCGCTGCGGATGGGTCGATCTGACCAAGCCGTATTACGTGGCCTATCACGACGAAGAGTGGGGGGTGCCGGTCCATGACGACAGGCGCCACTTCGAGTTTTTGATTCTCGAGGGAGCCCAGGCCGGGTTGAGCTGGGATACGATTCTGCGCAAGCGGAATGGGTATCGGCAAGGGTTCGCCGATTTTGATCCGGCGGTGGTGGCCCGATACGGGAGCGCCGAGGTCGAGGCGTTGCGGCTCAACCCGGCCATTGTGCGCAACCGCCTGAAAATCGAGAGCGCGATCCGCAACGCACGGGTCTTTCTGGCCATTCAGGAGCAGTTCGGGAGTTTTGATGCCTATGTCTGGCGCTTCGTGGATGGCAGGCCGCGCATCAACAGCTGGCAAACCTGGCGAGAAATCCCCGTCTCCACGCCGCAAAGCGATGCCTTGTCCAAGGATCTGATCAAACGAGGCATGAACTTCGTGGGCACGACCATTATCCATGCCCATATGCAGGCCACCGGCCTGGTCATGGACCACACCCTCGACTGCTTCCGGTATACGCAACTCGCTTAGAGGCTGTTTGGTGATTCCATGAATGGAATCACCAAACCTGCACGAATCGAAAAAATCGATTCGTGCTTGTCAAACCGCGTCTATTTTGAGAGGCGTCGTTTCTCGCAAGTCTGCGTGCAAAATACGGGAGTCGTTTCCAGAAAGCGGAAACGACTCCTGCGAAGGCTGCGCGCGGCGCCTTTTTCGCAAAAGACACGAAAAATGCTTCTTTGAGAAGAGCGCGCTCAAGTCAAAAGCACAGTCCCAGGGGCTTTGCCCTTGGATCCCACCAGGGGGATAATCCCCCTGGCCCCTTGATCATGACGCATCCCGTGATGGGGGGCGGTTTGAATGCTGCGCAATTGGGCGGGCCAAGTCGCTTGACCCTCGCGGCGACAAAGGCTCAACCCGCGAGGGCGTGACCAAAACGACCTGCCAAGCCCCATCAACCGGACCTGCCAACCCCGCCGTTGCGTCAAGGGGTCGGCGGATAAAGATGGAACGCCATCGCATACACCACCAATCCGGAGATCGACACATACATCCAGACCGGCCAGGTCAATCGGGCAATGCGGCGATGCGAATCGCTGGTGGTGGTGACAAGCCGCCAGGGGGCGCGTCGCACGGTCAAGAAGATCATCGGCAAGGAGACCGCGGCCAGGGCGACATGGGTGATCAACAGGGTGAAATAAACCGGACGGATCCAACCGGTTCCGGCGAACTTCACGTTACCGACCGCGGCGTGGTAGGTCAGGTAGGAGACCAGAAAGATCGCCGACACGATCAGGGCGCCGGCCATGCGCTGCCGATGAATCACCGCGTCGCCGCGCCGGATGGCCTGAAAGGCGGCAAACAGCAGAATCGCCGAAGCGAAATTCAAGGCCGCATGAAAATGGGGCAGGATCGATATCAGCTCCATGACTCCCTCGATTGACCGGTTTGCATGTAGTAATGGATGTACAAGGCGTAGGTAAAGAGCATCATCGACCACACCTGATGGGCCCAGGCCAGTCCGATGGGCACATGCAGCAACAGCGTGGCGATGCCGAGCGCCACCTGGAGCAACACGGCGAACATGATGTGCTGGTACATGACATGGATTCGCCGTGGCGCGCCAGCGCGTCGTCCCAACAGGCCATAGGCGAGCACCCAAAAAAAGGTGATCGTGGCGAGCAACCGGTGATCCCACTGAATGGCGACCGGGTTTTCGAACGGGTTCAACCAGGCCGGTTGCAAATCCCAATAAGCGTCCGGGAACCACTGGCCATGCATGGTCGGGAAGGTGTTGTACCCATACCCAGCCTTGGCCCCGGCCACGAAGCCGCCGCTGATCACGGTGATCGAGATCAGCATCAACACCACCCACGAGAAACTCTTGAGCCACCCCGGCGGACGTCCGGTCGGCAACCCCTCGACCCCGACGACCAACTCCAGCGCGGTCCAGAACATCCAGCCGTAGACGATGAAGGCCAGGGCCAAATGGGCGGTCAGGCGATACGGGCTGACGTGGGGATCGTTGATCAGGCCGCTTTTGACCATCAACCAGCCCATTACCCCTTGCATGCTGCCCACGAAGAAAATCGCCCCCAACCGGATCAGCGTCGGGCGATCCAGTTTTCGTTTCAGATAAAACCAGGCGAAGGGGACAAAGAAGACCACGCCCACCGAGCGTCCCAGCAAACGGTGAAAATACTCCAGCCAGAAGATCCCCTTGAACCCTTCAAGATCCATGTCGTGGTTGACATGACGGAACTCCGGGGTGAGCTGATATTTGGCGAACAACTCCTGCCAGGCGGCCTGATCCATCGGGGGAAGCACGCCGATCAGCGGTTGCCACTCCACCATCGACAGACCCGAACCGGTCAGACGGGTGATTCCTCCCAGCGCCAGCATGGCATAAACCAGCGCGCAACAGATGAACAACCATATCCCGACCTGACGTCGGTCCTGACGCGTCATGCTGTGTTTCTCCTTGCATCACAAACGATCGAAGATCCTGCAAGCGACCCATTCCGGGCCATGTTCGCGGGATCGTTTTGCCCAAATCGCAAAACGATCCCGCAGCCAAGGCTGCGCGCAGCGTTTTTTTCGCAAAAGGCGCGAAAAAACGCTGTTTTGTAGAGCGCGCCAAAGGCAAAAGCAGAAGTCAAAGAACAAGATCAAAAACAAAGTCAAAAAACAAGATCAAGACCTCGGAGGCTCTGCCTCCGAACCTCCGCCGGGGGCGGTAACCGCCCCCCGTCCCCCGTGATGACTGGAACGCACCTTCCGCCCCCCACCTCACTCACCCAGATCACACCGCCCCACCGAACCCTCGCGACACCGCTGGCCGCTGAACCAATAGGCCCCGCTCAATTGCGCACCGCTCCAATCCACATCGGTGAGATTGGCACCGAAGAATACGGTATCGCGCAAATCCGCGCCAGTCAATCGCACCCCTTTCATGAAGGCCCCCTCGAAGGTCGCCTTGCGCAGATCGGCGCCCCGCAGATCGGCCCCTTCCAGATTGGCCTGCTCGAAATTGGCCCGTTTCAAATCCCCATCGCGCAGGATGATCCCGCCCAGATCGGCCATGCGCAACTGGGCGTGTTCCATCTTGACCCCCGCGGCATCCGCGCGGCGCATGCGCGCCTTGAACAACCGCGCCTCGGTCAGATCCGCCCCACGCAGATTGGCCTGATCGAACGTCGTGCCCTGCAACATCGCCGATTTCAAAGCCGCACCGGACAGATCCACCCCGGTCAGATCGCACTTCACGCAGCGACGACTTTTGAGCACCTCCTCGCGCAACGCGACCACCCCCTCCCCGGACCAGGCGACGGCGACCCCTACCGACAACATCCACACCCCAACCCACGGCCAGCCCCCAAAAACGACTCCCCGCCTCATCGGCACGCCCCCCTGGATTGGGCCGCGCACACGCGACCATCGGTCCAGATGGCCCCATCCAGCAGGGTATCGGTCAACACCGCGCGCTCCAGATTCCCCCCCTTGAGATTGGCCCCGCGCAAATCCGCGCCCATCAGATTGACCCCCTTCATGAAGGCATCGGTCAAATCCGCCCCTTCGGCTTTGGCGCCCGTCATGTTGGCCCCGTAGAGATAGGATTTCACCAGTTTGGCGCGACTCAGATCCGCCCCGCGCAGATCGGCGCCGGTCAAATCGGCGCGACTCAGATCCGCTTCGGTCAGGTCGGTCATCTCCAGGCTCGACCAGACCAGCTTGGCCTCGACCAGCTTCACCCCGCGCATCTTGCCGCGCAGGAAAAAGGCTCCGCTCACCTCGGCCCCGGAGAGATCCACCCCCTCCCAGTTGGTGGCTTGAAGATCGCACTTCTGGCATTTCTTCTCCGCCTTCAGACGGGCCACCAGGGTCTCGTCACCCCCCTTGCCCAGGGCCACGACCGGCAGCAACGCCGCCAAAACCCCCACCATCCACGCACGCACCATGACCATGATCTCAAACCTCCCTTCAAGACGGCACGACCAGCGTCTCATCCTTGAACCAACGCAACTGCTGGCGATATTTCACCACGTCGCCGATCACGATCACCGCCGGCGGTTGCAGGTCCAGCAACGCCACGTCCATCTCCAATCTTCCCAGCGTGGTCACCAGGGTTTGTTGTTCCGGGGTGGTGGCCCAGCGGATCACCGCCACCGGGGTGTCGGTGGAACGCCCAGCCACCACCAACCGCTCCACCACCACCGAAAGATTCTGCATGGCCATGTAAAGCACCAGAACCGGGAAGGCCTGGGCCACCGATTCCCAATGGATGCGCGACGAGGGGGAACCCTCCATGAAGGAGGGATTTTCCGCGGATTCGTGACCGGTCAGGAAGGCGACATTGGCATTGACATCCCGATGGGTGATCGGGATGCCGGCGTAGGCCGGACCCGCGATGCCGGAGGTGAGACCCGGCACGACCCGAAACGGGATCCCCTCCTCGGCCAGACGTTCCGCCTCTTCGCCGCCACGTCCGAAAACGAAGGGATCCCCGCCCTTGAGCCGCACCACCCGCCGTCCCGCCTTGGCCAGACGCACCAGGGTTTCGGTGATGTCCTTCTGGCTCGACGACGGCGAACCGCCGCGTTTGCCGGCATGGATCTTCTCGCAGCCATCCGGGATCAAGGCCATGATCTCCGGGGAGACCAGGGCGTCGTGGACCACCGCGTCGGCGTTGTGGAGCGCCTTCAAGGCGGCGACGGTCAACAGATCGGGATCACCGGGACCAGCCCCGACCAGAAGCACCATCCCTGGTTCCGGATACGGACTTTTCAAATCGATGGGCATGTCAGTGGCTGGTCCCGGCGGAACGGTTGATCTTGTTGGAAACGTTGTATTTACCCGAAGGTTTCTTCATGGGAATGCGTTTGACCTCCTCCAGACTCTTGGCATCGTAGATCACCAACGCGCCATCCATCTCCCAGATGCTCAGCAGGACATGCCCCCCGCTCTTGGTGAACTCGACGTGGGCCGAGGTCTTGCCCGGCGCGGGACGGAGCGTCTTGACCACCTCCAGGGTTGCCTTGTCGATCACATGCACCGCATCCTTGTCACGCCCGTTGAAAACATCCACCCAGGCATACGGGCTGTTTTCGTGGCTGCGCATGAAAAAACCCGGTCCCAGGGTGGGAATGCGCTTGATCACCTGCCAGGTTTTCAGATCCACCACGGTCACCTCACCCTCCTTGAGATTCGGGGTGGCCAGAACCTCGGTATCCTTGTAGGGCCAGATAATCCCGGAGGCCAGATGCGGCATGCCGGGCAACGCCACCTCGGCGAGCTTTCTGGCGGCATCCAGATCCACCACCTGCCCGGTCGGCCCCTTGCGCGAGGCGCCAATCAACAGCTTATACGCCTGATCGAAGAGAAAGTCATCCAATACCGCGTCCAGAACGATGGGACGCACGGTGAAATCGGAGACCGGCTTGCCGGCCTTGTCGGCCAGGGGAATCTCCCACACCTCGGTGATATCCTTCAGGGCGACGATGAACGACTGGCGCGGCGGAGCCGAATAGACCGCGCTCGGACGGGAACTCTCTCCCTTGGCGTTGACCAGGGGGATGGTCTTGACCAGCGACAGATCGCGGGCGTCGAGCACCACCAGGCTGCGCGGCAGGGTGTTGGCGGCCATCACGTACCGGCCATCCCCGGAGACCGCGACGTTACGGGTGTTGATGCCCACGCGGATTTCGTGGGTCATCTTCAGGGAGAACAGATCAAAACGGCTGATCCAGCCATCGCGGGAAGCCATGTAGGCGAAGCGGCCATCCGGGGAGTATTTGATGCCCCCATGCACCGCGAAACGGGAGGGAAAGCGGGCGATCGGCTCGAAACGGTCGCCGTCGAGCACGGTCACATGCTGATCCCCCAGCTCGACCACCATGAACAGATTCAGGATATCCGCGCCGTGAACCGGTTTCTTCGGCAGTTTCTCGTTGGCGATCCAGGTGATCCGGCTGGTTTGGATATCCGCATCGCTCCAGGTCGGGGCCGGGGTGACCGGGCCATGGATATACCCCACCAAGGCCTGGATCTCCTCGGAGGAGAGCTTGTCGCCAAAGCCTGGCATCTGGGTGGCGGGACGCCCGTTGGCGATCACCTCGGCGGACTCCTTCCTGGACACGCGCTCGAGATTCTCCGGCAAAAGGGCCGGTCCCATGGCCCCGAGACGATCCGGATGGTGGCACTGGGCGCAATGCTCTCGGTAGAGGTCGTTGGCCTCGGCCTGCGACACGAACAGCAGAACCGCCAGAAACACGAAAATCGATTTCATCCTGTCAACCTTGTTGCGAGAGTGTGATTGTTTGCGCGGGGGAGCGATCAGGGGAGAACCTCGGCGTCGGTCAGATAACAGCCCGGATCCTCCTCCCAGGGATCGCCGCTCACCTGACAGGCACGCACACGGGTGTTGCCGCCGCAGATGGCCAGATACCGACAGGCCCCGCAGCGCCCTTTCAAGGGTCTGGGACGGGCACGCAAACCGGCCAGCAAGGGGTCGTCCGGATTGCCCCAGATCGCCCCGAACGACTTGTCACGCACATTGCCGAGGGTGTGGTGGCGCCAGAAGATGTCCGGATGGACCTCGCCCAACTCGTCGATGTTGGCGATGCCGACTCCCGAGGCGTTCCCGCCCCAGCGGGTCAACATCGCCTCGGCCCGTTCCGCCAGATCGGGCCGATTCTCCCGCACCCAAAAAAGAAAGAACACCCCGTCCGCGTCGTTGTTGCCGGTGACGATCTCCCGCGCCGCGCCCGAACGCACATCCGCATGGGTCATGTCGAACAGCCGGGCCATCAGGTCACGGGTGGCGCGCAACTCGGCATTCTCCTCCCGGTTGACCTTGCCGCGTCCGGCGTGGTTCCAGTGGGAGAGATAGAAGCGATCCGTCCCCTCGGCGCGCATCAGCTCGAACAGCCCCGGCAGATCGTCGATGTTGTCGCGGGTCGGGGTGAAACGGATCCCGGCCTTCACCCCCTCGGCGCGACAGTGACCGATCCCGTCCACCGAACGCCGAAAAGCCCCCACCATGCCGCGCATGCGATCGTGATTGGCCTCGAGTCCATCCAGGCTCACCCCAACATAATCGAATCCGGCTCCGGCGATCCGTTTGGCCATCGCGGGGTCCATCAGGGTGCCGTTGCTGGACAAGCCGAGATAGAATCCCAACCCCTTGGCCCTCGCCGCGATCTCGAAAAGATCCGGGCGCAGCAGCGGTTCGCCACCGGAGAGAATCAATGCCGAGACGCCGTTGGCGCGCAGATCCTCCAGAACCCGGACGCACTCCGCGAACGAAAGCTCCCCGGAATAGGGACGATCCGCCGAGGCGGCATAACAGTGGGCGCAGGTGAGATTGCAGCGACGCAGGAGATTCCAGACGATCACCGGTCCTCCCTCGACCGGCAAACGGGGACGGGGCTGTTGTCCGGGCGCGAGCAGACGTCGCATGAACTGGGTCAAACGGAACATCCGTCGGCGGCTCCAGGGGCTTTGATGCGTAAACCGGTTTTTTTCAGGATCCGGGTGCTGTGCAGAACCAGATGTCCCCTCTGCCGCTTGCCGATGATCCGCTCCAGAATGCGGATCTTCTCCATCACCGCCGAGCGATCCGGTCCGTGCACCATGACGAACAGATTGTAAGGCCACGCCGGGGGGTGACGCGGACGGGCATAGCAATGGGTGACGAAATCCAGTTCGCTCAAGGTGTTGCCGACCAGGCAGAGTTTGTCGTCCGGCACATCCCACACCGACATGCCATTGCCTTTCAATCCCAGGCGGTGGTGGTTGCAGGCCAGTCCGATGCGCCGGATCCACCCACGCCTCTGCATCGCCTGGAACCGTTCGATCACCGTCTCCACCGTCACGCCACACTGCCCGGCCACCTGATGGTAGGGCTCGGACACCAGCGACAAACCGGCCTGGGTGGCGGCGATCAGGGCTCGGTCGAGTTCATCCGGGGTGCATGGCGACTCCTCTTCCACCGGTTCATCGAACAGCGGGGTGGTGTCGATGCCGCCATGCTCATCCAGTTGCACCTGGAAACCCAGCCGGTACTCCTCGAGCTTGGGCAGGTTGAACACCTCCAGACTGGTCAGCGTCTGGATGCGTTCCAACACCCCGGCGATCTCGTCCCTCTTTTCCGTGGCGACCACGAACCACATGTTGAAGGGGTGTTCGCGGGCATAGTTGTGCGCCACCTCGGGTTGGGCGTTGACGACTTCGGTCACCCAGTCGAAATCCGAGGCCGGAACCCGCAAGGCCGCGAGGGTCAATCCACCTCCCAGCCTTTCGGCGTGAAAAAACGGACCAAACCGGGTGATCAGGCCAGTGGCGGCAAGTTCGGAAATCCCCTCGATCAAGCCATCTTCCGACACCCCCAGGGATTCCGCCGCCATGGCGTAGGGGCGTTCGACCAGCGGAAAACCGCTCTGGAGACCATTGATGATGCGTATCGCGCGCGGATCCATCGGCATGCCCACCCCCCTAAAAAGGTGCTCGAGGAGATTCGATCAGAAATATCGGGCGCCGCACTGCTTGAATCGACGACGACTGAACAAAATCTCCCTGGCATAGGATTGCATGTCACAACCCTGGGTGATCAAATCGGCCCGTTGCGCGGTCTCCTCGCGATCGCGACCGTGGATCATGCAATAGAGATTGTACGGCCAATGCGGCGGACAACGACGTCGCAAATAACAGAGCGACACCAGTCCCGAGGCCCGGATCCGCTCCCCGATCTCGCGGGTACGCTCGTCGGGAACATCCCAGACCACCATGGCATTGGCGCGATAGCCCAGCTCGTGATGATGCACCACCACCCCGATGCGCTTGATGATCTCCTTTTCTTTAAGCGTTTGCAAGCCATCCAGAACATCCGCCTCATCAAGACCGATCGCCCGCCCGATCGCCTCGAAAGGACGCTCCACCAGAGGGAAGCCGTTCTGGAATCCCGCCACCAACCGCTGTTCCCGTTCGTCGAGCATGCCTCACCCGTGAATCTGAAAGCCCAGATCGATATGAAAATCCTCTTCCATCGGCATGGAACAGACCGAAAGACCGGTTTGCCCCTCGATGGCGGCGATCACCTCGGCCAACCGCGCCGCGCTCCGGGCCGTCACCACGAACCAGAGATTGAAAGCGTGCTCGCGCTCGTAGTTGTGGTTGACCTCCGGAATGGCGTTCACGATCTCGGCCACCTCCTCCAACCGCTCCAAGGGCACCCGCATGGCCGCCAGGGTGCTCATCCCCACCCGACGGGCCCGCAACACCGCTCCGACCCGGCTGATGTGACCGCTCGCCTTCAACCGATTGAGCCGTTCCAACACCTCGGACTCCGCAATCCCCAACCGCTCGGCGATCACCCGAAAGGGGCGCGGATCCAGGGGAAAATCGTGCTGGAAATCGTTGAGCAGCCGATGATCCAACGGCTGCCGGTCGTCTTCATGAAGCGGTGCGCGCATCCTTTCCAGCTCCCCTTCGAACTACGCCGTCACAAGCCGATCTTGTGGGCGCGACTGGTGAAAAAGATGCCGCTCGGCTTGGTGGCCGGCAGCGTGGCGATCCGCTCGAAGGTGGCGGTATCGTACACCTCCACCCGATCCCCGTCGCGCACCGATACCCACACATGTTCGCCGCGCGGCGTGAACTCCATGTGCATCACCGCCGGTCCCGGCTGCAACGACTTGACCACCTTGCGGCTCGGCACGTCGATCACCTGGAGATGGCCGTTGTCCGGATGGGCGAAGTTGACCCAGATGCGCCGTCCGTCCGGCTGGGCCATCACGAAGACCGGCTGTCCGACCACCGGCACCCGCCCCACCTCGCGCCAGCCGGCCCGCTCGACGATCAACACCTCATGCCGTCCCATGGCCGGCAGGAACACCAGATCCTCGGTCATGCCCCACCCTTCCAGGTGCGGCATCTTGTAGACCGCGGTACGCTTCTCGCCGCGTCCATAGTCGGGCAGGACCCGCTTGACCCCGGCCTCCGGATTCCACAGATCCAACAGCGCGAAACCATCCTCGCCGAACAGACCGGCGATGTAGTGGCGTCCATCCGGGGAGATCAGGGCATCATACGGCTTGCTGCCGATCCTGGTGAATTTGGTGACCACCGGTTTGGCCGGCACTTTCAGATCCGCCACCCAGATCTCGTCGGAATCGAACAGCGAGAACACGAAACGACCGTCGGTGGAGTCCTCGAGTCCCACCACCTTCGAGGAACGGCCATCCGCGCCGATGGCCGGGATATCGGCCACCTGTCGCAGGGTTTCGGCATCGAAAACCCGCACCCCGCCGGGCTGATAGTTGGCCACCGCCACCAGTTTGCCATCCTGGGAGATGGCGCCACCGATGCTGTTGCCGGACTGCATCACCCGTCCGACCAGCTGGCCGGTCAGAAGATCAACCTTGCTCAACCCGCCATCGCGACCGAAAACGAACCCGAACCGTCCATCCCGGGAGTAGACCAGCGAGGCGTGGGAGAGGTCCCCCAACCCCTCGACACGGGAGAGAACGGTTTGACCCGTCGTTTCGACCACCTCCACGCTCCCGGAGGCCCGTTCGATGACGACCCCCATGTCACCGACGCCGCGAACCGGGGCGCAGCCCTGTGCCAAAGGCAGGGCCAGACAGGCGACCATCAGCCAGGGACGATGCATCGCGCGTGACCAGAATCCTCTCATGGCACCTCTCCTTTTCGCAAACGTTCCACCAGCCAGCGGATCTCCTGGCGGGTCAACTGCCCTTCCCAGGGCGGCATGGCCCGCTCGGGCAGACCGTGATAGACGATATCCTCCAACAGATCCGCCGGCTTGCCGGCCAGATTCCCAGGCAAAAGCGCCGGCCCCAGACCCCCTTTCAGGGTCATGCCGTGGCAGGAGCCGCAATCCTGGCGCAACAGATGAAACAGCTCCTTCTGACGCGCCGGATGGATGGCCCCATCCCCCGCCCAGCCGACGGAAACCACCACCATCCCTCCCAACACAAACAAACCGCGCCACGCCCATCCTCGATCACGCGCCCGGTCCAACCATTCAACGGCCCATCCCATGGCTCACTCCTCCCGCACCAGCCTGAACCCGAGATTGTCGTCCCGGTCACGCTCCTCGCCCACGCCACGAAAGGCGCAATGGAGATAGACCGGCGCGCTCGACCACGATCCACCGCGCGTGACGTGGAACAGATCCTCCTTCACGAAGAGCGGCGAATGGTCGGCATGGTGCGCATAGGCGCCTCGATCGAAGTGATCCAGCACCCATTCCCAGACATTGCCGCGCATGTCGTGCAGACCGAAGCCGTTGGCCTGCTTCCCGCCCACCGCATGGGGACGACCGTCGCTGTTGTGGCGGAACCATCCCACCCCATCCAGACTCTCCGCTTCGCCAACCGGTTGATCCCCCGCGCCGGCCCGACAGGCATACTCCCACTCCGCCTCGGTGGGCAGACGGTAATGATGTTCCCCCCGGGCGCTCAACCAGACGGCAAAAGCCTTGGCATCGACCAGCGACACCCCCACCACCGGATAATCCGGGGCATCCAGCGCCGTGCCGAACCGCTCGTAATGGTCCTCGTTTCCGGTACGAAAGTGTTCGTTGATCCCGGAGTCGCGCCGTTCCGGGGGTTGACAGGCCCGATCGGCGACACAGGCGGCATACGCCCCGTTGGTCACCTCGTGACGCCCCATCCAGAAGCCATGCAGACAGACGCGATGGATCGGCGCCGCGCCCAGCACCGGCTCGGCGGAGCCCATCTCGAAGCAACCGGCGGGGATATGGACAAAGGGCAGGTCCGTGCGCGGCTCGCGCCATGCGGGTTGAGGCTCATCCCGCGCTTCGGCCACCTCGACCCAGCCGCACGCGAGCGCCGCGACCCATGCCATCCTCGCCCATCCGAACCGCATCCGCATGACAACTCCATGTTAAACCGCACCCATCACGGGATGCGTCGTTCCATGATCAAGGGACCAGGGGAATTATCCCCCTGGTGGGATCCAAGGGCAAAGCCCTTGGGACGTTGCTTTTGACTTGA
>NZ_JBZVFG010000012.1:89221-94572 GCF_058402785.1 Candidatus Magnetaquiglobus sp. | reverse complement strand
GACTGCGCGAAAAGCGACGTTCCGGTCTGATGAAATCTGGAACATTGGCCCCAAGCCCTCAACCAGCATGACCGGGAGGGGGTCAATTTTGCATGTCGCTTGACAGGCAGACACACCTGTTGCCAACCGTAGCATGCGGCGCGCGCCCGAGACCTCTGTTCCAGGGCGCTTTTCCTGATCGCCCTCAGGGTCGTAAATCGCCCCTAACCCCATGACCACTCAACCGTTCAATCATTCAACCATTCAGCAGGAACCGATTTTAGCCACGGCATGCCACGGTATTCTTAGTCGATATGCGTGAAAATTTATATCTTACAATATAAACTATTAAGAAACCCGCACCATGATATCTGTTCACTGCTGCCTAGTCAGTGGAGTCGTCACATCCTGTCTGCGAAGTCTGGGCAATGCCATAAAACTGCAATGGGTTGCTGGAAACCCATCCCACACGCATCGTCCATGTGCTGGGTGACGCTTGGCAAGTGGAAGACAAAGACTTGCTACATGAATGGGGGACATTTTTCATGGTGCGCACAATCTTTGCAAGTTTTTTTTTGCAAAATGTGAAATTTTTATAAAAATTTACATATTATGCACTATTGTCAGCTTTTTATACCAGCTTGTGACAGTACGATCGCTCATCCAACCGCGCAGACACCCAGGAGTCGCGCAACCGGACCCCTCCTCACTCCGCCATTGACGATCAGACCTTCCATGTCCAGAACCCATTGAGTTGATACCCATGCGCACCTGGGTAAAGGATCCATGCGGCACCCCATGATACAATATAAGATTTAATGAGGGAAAGGCGGCATCGAGATGTCCCCATCCGCCGATGAGATCCGATCCGGGATAACCCGGTTCAGCGCGGATCAAAGGGCGCGAATGGAAGAAACGAATTAAGGCTTAATGGGTATCCCCTTCATTACCCCACCGTTATAGACCTTTTGGAATCCGTGGGGTTGATGATGGCATGGTACGGCGCAGGCTTTACAGACACAGCTTGCTGGACGAGGCGATGGAAGAGCAGACCGCGAGCTTTTGAACGGCGGCGGTTGAAACGAAACGTAAATTCGTCGAGGTAGTAGTCGAGATGCTGATGCTGAATACCACCCTGGTGAGTGCCGATCAGCCACCGCTTGAGCAGCGAGGCGATGAGGTGGACACGCGGCATGACTTCGTGAGCAGGGTCGGAACCGCTGCTGATAACAGTGACCTGATGCTGGTACCCAGCCTTGACCAAACCGGCATAGCCTTTCCATCCATCGGTGTGAACAGTGGACCCAGTCTCCACGGCACCCTGGAGGAAGGGAAGAAGGCTATCCGCAGAGACATCCTTGATTCGTTGGAGGCGGATACGACCAATCCCTCGGCCATTTTTCTCGGCTGCTATCGCGACGATGGCCTTGCTCTCAGTTTTTCGACCCCGAGTACCCTCTTCCAGGCCGCCAATATAGGTTTCGTCGACCTCAACAGCGCCAGAGAGCAAATCTCGACCCGGTCGGATCATTGCGCGACGCAGCTTATGCAACCAAGTCCAGGCCGTCTCATAACTGCCAAGCCCCAATACCCTCTGGAGTCCGAGCGCGCTGATCCCATTCTTTTGGCTGGTGACAAACCATATCGCCAGAAACCACAGCCGCAGTGGCTTGCGAGTACCCTCGAAAATCGTACCGGCCGTCAACGTGGTCTCTTTTCGACAGGACTGGCACCGCAGCCATCCTCCTGCCATCTCCCATGGTTCTTCTGCCATCCCGCAATGGGGACAAGAGAATCCACTCGGCCATCGCAGGCGGCGGATGTAGTCCCGGCATGCATCGTCGTCACGGAACCGTTCATCCATCGCCTGGAAGGTTTGCGGATAATCAACTCCCGCGACCGGGTGTGCAGTGTTTTCCATCCCCCGACCATACCATCAATCTCAGGGGGAGTGAAGGGGATACCCATTTTAAATTTTTATAATTATATGCTTGATGGGTTGTATCGATGACCTAAATTTGGTCCCGGTCAGACCGTTGGAGGAGTTGGTTTGAATGTCTGGAGACTGCTTGCAAATGTGCGGCAGACGCCCCTGTTATCATGACTGGCACTCCTGATCGAAAGGTAATTCAAGTTGACGCCATCCCATGAATTTCCCGGTGTTGGCGTTGCTGACGGTTAAGCCGAGCAGACGCACTCCGCGCGGTGGGATGCTCACCTGAACCAATAGGCGGCTGGCCACGGCTATGATCTCCTCCGCATGCTGCACCGGATGCTCCGTTGTCCGGCTGCGTGTGATCTGATGAAAGTCGCCGGATTTGATCTTCAGTGTGACGGTTCTGCCTGTGAACTGGCATTTGTTCATGCGCCGCATCACCTCGTGGGCGATAGCTTCCAGACGGGTCAGCATCTCCTGACGGCTGTGCAGATTCTGATCGAACGTATCCTCTGTGCCCACTGAGTGGCGCTCCCGGTTAGGGTTGACCGGACGGGTATCCTCGTTGCGGACGATGTAGTAATAGGAGCGGCCCGCCTTGCCGAAATTCGCCTGCAACTCATCCAGGGAGAGTCGGAGCAGATCCGCACCCGTTTTGATACCCAAGCGATGCATCTTGTCGGCAGTCGCTTTGCCGACTCCGAAGAACTTTTCGATGGGCAGAGCCTCGACAAACGCCGAGGCCTGTTCGGGTGTGATCAGGGTGAAGCCGTTGGGCTTGTTCATGCCGGAGGCCACCTTGGCGAGAAACTTGTTGAAAGAGACCCCGGCGGATGCGGTCAGTCCCGTCCGTTGGAAGATCTCGGCGCGAATCTCCTGAGCGATCCAGGAAGCGGAAGGTATGTCCTTTTTGTTCCGGGTTACATCCAGGAACGCTTCATCCAGGGAGAGAGGTTCCACTAGGTCCGTGTGTTCGAGGAACACCTCGCTGATTTGCAAGGAGACGGCCTTGTATGCGGCCATACGGGGCGCAATGACGATCAAGCCTGGGCACCGGTCCAAAGCCTTGTTCATGGCCATGGCGGAACGGATGCCGAACTGCCGTGCCTCGTAACTGGCGGCTGCCACCACGCCTCTTGAACGATTGCCGCCGACCACCAGGGGCTGTCCCCGATATGCCGGATGATCCCTCTGCTCCACGGATGCATAGAAGGCATCCATGTCAATGTGGATGATTTTCCTGGAAGCGTCCATCAGCCCAACACACCGCGCTCCCAGGCTTGCACGCCACCCGGCACGATGCAAAAGAGGGGATGTGACTCCGGAATGGTGACCGCCCGCCAGGTGGCCAGGGTTTCGGGGGAGCGTACCGCCAGTTTGTTCTGAAGGTGCTGCCACTCGTGCAACAACTGTCCCTGTGTCTCCTCGATGCGCCCAGTCTCTGTCAGATTGCCTATACGGGTGGGATCAAAACGGTAGCCACGCTTCTCGGCCTCCAGACGAACTCCGTGCAGATAGGCGGCGATGCTTGCCAACGGATCCGGTTGGGCCTGGAAGCGCAGCAGATGAGAATGATGGCGGTAGCCCCGAGTCTCCCCACGCAGGACCGCCTGCGCCAACAACGCTTCGCGCCAGACGGCAACCAGCCCTTTGGCGTCCAGATACAGGGGATGCAGGGTCCAGAGTCTCACGGGAGGTACACCTCTCAGTGGGGGATGGGAATCATAGGCTCGACCGAAAAAGGCACGCCAGTTTTTCCGTCTGAGCTGGATTCCTGGCCATACTTACCTATGATACCACCCGAACCACCCGGCGCGAACGTGTCGCGACTGGGGTGCAATGCGGGGCGTCCAACTTGCGCCAGCCGCACCAGACCAGAGTTTTCCCCGTTCTCCCGCCTTCTCTGGAAGCAAAAATCCCATCGAACTGGTCCTGAAGCTGTGGACCAGACCAATCATTGATATTCAAGGGAAAATGTCTGGTCCACAGGGCTGTGGACCAGAAGGCGTCTGGTCCACAGGTTTTGGAGAATTCGGGCCGAGAGAGAATGAGGAACGCGGTTTTCGGTGTTCTCTGGTCCGGGTTTAGACCGAAAGGAATTTCGAACCGGTTCTGGTAACCATTGGAAACATTGGACTTTTTAGGCGAAAAAAAAGCCGCCCTGGGAGGCGGCTTTAATTTTGAGACTTTCTTAATAACTTAAATTGGTGGAGGTGAACGGGATCGAACCGATGACCTCCTGCTTGCAAAGCAGGCGCTCTCCCGACTGAGCTACACCCCCAGATATCCGAACAGGACAGACTGTTGATCCTGTAACGAACTTGATTTCAAACATTCACTATATCCCAACCAAAGCCGCGAATGCAAGAGAAGGCGGCAGAGACGCAGGGCAATCGCAGATTGACAGGGCGACCACCCCCTCGGTCACGCCGGTGCGGTAGCGGATTCCGGAAGGCGTGACAGGCGACTGGCCGCCAGGGCCACCTCCAGGGCGGCCAATCCGTCGGCGAGGGTGACCGCCGGCGGACGTCTCTCCCGCAGCGCGGACACGAAATCGGCCAGTTGCAACGCCATCATGTCCGGAAGCGCCCGACCCCAGACCGGTCCGCCGAGCAGCCAGCGTCCGAGACGTTCGCGGAAATGACGCGGAGCCGGCGGACCGCGCAGGGCGGCGTAGTCGATCCGTCCGCCCGGATGATGGATCACCAGTTGATCCTCCCGTTCGGGCGCGAAGGTTCCCGCCGCGATCAGCACCGTGGCATGGCGCGGGTAGGCCAGCAGCACGGCACCGGCATCCGCGCCGCTCAGAAAGGGCCGACTCGGCCAGGAGCATGCCTCGACGCGCTCCGGATAACCGAAAAACCAGTTCAGCGTATCGATCCAGTGGATCCCCTGGTTGATCAGTACCGCACCGTCGCGGGAGCGCCAGCCATCGCCGTGACGGTAGTAGGCCTCGTCACGGGGCCAGAAGAGGGTCAGTTGGGCGATTTTCGGCGCCTCGGGATCGATGCGGTCCAGATCGGCCTTGATCCCGGCCAACAGCGGATTGAACCGGTATGGCGACACCACGCCGATCGGCAGATCGCTGGCCTGGGCCCGTGCGACGAAAGCACGGCAGGCGGTCAGTTCCACGCCCAGAGGTTTTTCGATCAGCATCGGCTTGTCGTGTTCGAACGCCAGAGTCGCCAGTTCGATGTGGCGGGCCGGTTCGGTGAGAATCAGCACCCCGTCGATGGTCGAGGACGCGAGAATGGCGGAAGGTTCGGTCTCGGCCCGGGGGATGGCATGACGCACGGCAAAGGCGCGGGTTCGGGCCGCGTCCCGTCCCCACACCGCCTCCAGCGTCACCCCCGGCAGGGCGCGAACCACCTTGACATAACCCGACGCGATGCCGGAAACACCCAGGATGGCCAGTCGGATCGGAGTCATCGCCGCT
>NZ_JBZVFG010000012.1:0-89121 GCF_058402785.1 Candidatus Magnetaquiglobus sp. | reverse complement strand
CCTGTTCGAGGATGGCCAGTCGGATCGGAGTCATCGCCGCTCCTGTTCGAGGATGGCCAGTCGGATCGGAGTCATCGCCGCTCCTGTTCGAGGATGACCGCATCGCGCCATTCCTGGAGAATCTCCCAGGTGTGCCCCCGGTTGTCACACCTGGCGCAAGTCTCCGGATAGCGTGCCCGATGGCCGTCCAACAGGGCCAGGCGCACGTCGTGATAGGCCGGCGCGTTCCAGATCTCCTGAATCGACTGCTCCGCCACGTTGCCCATGACCTTGGCGAAAAGCAGATCGTCGCTGCAAAGTGCCACCCGTCCGTCCGGTGCGATGGTCATCATTTCGAAGGGGCGCAGACAGATGCGCGTGATGGGATCGGACAGGGGCTCGCGATTGGGCGCGGTTCCGGCCCGGCTGCCCAACTGTTCGTCTCGAGCGCGTCTGGTGATGAGAATCCTGGTGAAATAGCGCGTGCCGTCGAAGTGTCCCTTGAAACGACGCATATGTTGCAAGGCGTCGCTCAACGCGCGCAGGTTGTCGCGTTTGGGTGGGCCGGACGGGTCATCCTCCGCCAGATACTGGTTGATGTAGAGCATGTCCAGTCCGGCATCGAAAAGTTGATGGACCTTGGGCAGGGTCAGGTTCAGGCCGTTGGTCTTGATCTCCATGTAGGCGTTGGGCAGAGCCTTGCGCGCCTGGGCGAGCCGGGAGAAAATCAACGGATCGATGAGGGGTTCGTTGTTGTTGTACAACGACAGACGATTGGCGAATTTCAGTTCGGCAAGTTCGGCGATGATCTTGTCGAACAGCACGGGCTCCATGCGCAGATCCGGCCTGGGATCGGTGCGGGCCGCGGCCAGACAGAACGAACAGGAACCGTTGCAGCGCGAACGGGTCTCCACATGGATGATCCGGGGAAGCGGCACGCTGCCGAGACGGGCCAAAGCACGCATCTGACCGGTGATCGTGCCGAGGGATGCCTCACTGGATGCCGCTTCCGGATCGACGGAGCCTCTGCCCAGGATTTTATTGAGAATTGCGCGGATCATGTTGGCACGCTCGAAAGCTGCACGGCAACCCGCCCCATCCGGATCGCGTTGGTTCCAGAGGAGTCACGAGACGGAACGGTGACCACCCAAACCGGAACGGGAGGAGGCGATCAACGCCCGCCAGCTCAACGGCAACGCACCGAACCGACGACCCAGGCCATCGATGCCGTCCGGGCAGCGCCATTCGGTGATCTCCTCATACTCCGGCTCCATGTCGCCGCTCCAGTCGCGCCGGGGAGGAATGCGGATTGTCATGTATTGTCCCATGGTGCAAGGTTCCCTATAATCGTCAAGGATTCGTGAAAACGAGTCGCCTTGCCGGAAGCAAAATTCAATGATCATGCCAGATCGGCGAACTTGCCCGATGGGGGGAGAACCCCCGACCGTGGACCTCCCTTGCGGGCGTTCCACGGCAAGGAACCGCGTGAACGTGCGGATGCAAAAAAACTCCCGCACGCATGAAACCTTCCCGCGGGTCTGTGACGAATCAACCGCATTCCAAGGAGTCCCAGCCATGGCCGTTTCGCCCCCTCCGATCCCCCACTTTCTGCCGCCCCTGGCCGGATTCCGTCTGGCCGTCGCCTCCTGCGGCATCAAAAATGGCCGTCGTGAACGGGATGACCTGCTCCTGGTGGAGATGGCCCCGGAGACCACGGTCGCGGGGCTGTTCACCCGCAACCGCGTCCAGGCGGCACCGGTGGTGCTCAGTCGGCAGAGGCTCGCATGGGGACGGGCGCGGGGATTGCTGGTCAACTCCGGCAACGCCAACGCCGTCACGGGCGAAGCGGGCATGCGTGCCGCGCTGGAAACCTCCGCGCTGGCCGCGCAGCTCATCGGCGCCGGCGAACACGAACTCTTCGTGGCCTCCACCGGCGTGATCGGGACCCCCCTGCCGGTGGAACGAATCGTTTCGGAGATGCCGGGCATGGTCGATTCCCTGGCCGCGGGCGGATGGGAGCGGGCCGCGCGCGCCATCATGACCACCGACACCTTTCCCAAACTGGCCAGTCGCGAATGCCGGATCGGCGCCGAAAGCGTCCGGATCATCGGCATGACCAAGGGCGCGGGGATGATCCGGCCCGACATGGCCACCATGCTCGCCTTCCTGTTCACCGATGCCGACATCGCCTCCGCTCCCCTGCGCACCCTGCTCAACCGGGCCGTGGCGGGCAGTTTCAACGCCATCAGCGTGGATGGGGATCAATCCACCAACGACACCATGCTGCTGTTCGCCTCCGGACGGGCCGGCAACGGGCGGGTGGAGTCGGCGGACGATCCGCGTCTGGCCGAATTCGCCCAGGCGATCAACGCGGTCTGTCGGGAGTTGGCCCAGGCCATCGTCCGGGATGGTGAGGGAGCCTCCAAATTCGTCACCCTCACCGTGAGCGGCGCCGCCGCCGACGCCGAGGCCAAACAGGTGGCCATGGCCATCGCCAACAGCCCTCTGGTCAAGACCGCCCTGGCCGGCAGCGATCCGAACTGGGGACGCATCCTGGCCGCGGCGGGCTACGCCGGGGTTGGCTTCGATCCCGGCACCCTCTCCTTGTGGCTCGGCGAGGTGCTGGTGGTGGAACGGGGCCAGCTGGCCAAAACCTACGAGGAGGCGCGCGGGGCCGCGGTGATGGCCGCCGCCGAGATCACCATCCGTCTCGACCTCGGCGGCGGAGCCGGAACCAGCACGGTCTGGACCTGCGATCTGACCCACGACTACATCACCATCAACGCGGATTATCGCACGTGATCAACCTGGCGCGCGTGCCCTGGTCCGAGGTCCGCTGCGTGCTTCTGGACATGGACGGCACGCTGCTGGATCTGAAATTCGACGATGTGTTTTTTCGACAGGTCGTTCCCAAGGCCTTCGCGAAAAAAAACGGCCTGACCTTCGAGGAGGCGTATGCGCGGGTGTTCGCCGCCTACTCGGAAAATCAGGAGACGCTCGCCTGGTACGATCTGGATTACTGGTCGGATCGGTTGGGGCTCGACATCCCGCTCCTGAAAGAGGAGGTGGCCCATCTGATTCGTGTCCATCCGCATGTATTGCCGTTTCTGGAGGCGGTGCGCGCCTCGGGACGACCGGCCCATCTGGTCACCAACGCCCACGGCCATTCGCTGCGCATGAAACTGGCCCGCACCCCGATCGGCGCCTGGCTGGACTCGGCCATCACCAGCCACGAGATCGGCTGGGCCAAGGAACAGCCCCCCTTCTGGCCCTTGTTGCAAGCCCGCCTGGATTTCGATCCAGCCACCACCCTGCTGGTGGACGACGCAGAATCGGTGCTTGCGGCAGCCGCCGGTTTCGGCATCGCCCATCTGCGTCAGGCGCTCAACCCCAGCTCCGGCGCGCCACCCAAGCCGTCGGGGCGTTTCCCGGCCCTGATGGATTTCCGGGATCTCGGTTTCCCTCCGCGCGACCAGGAGTGACCCCATGCCCGATTCGTTGCCCGCGAACGCCCGGTTTGGACCACCCTTCCAGGACCCCACGGCGGCGGACCGTGCCCTGACCCTGCTCAAACAGTGCCACAAGCTGGTGCGGCGCGAAAAAAGCGAAGTGGTGATGCTCTCCCGTGCCTGTGACCTGCTGGTCGAGGAGGGCGGATACCGTTTCGCCTGGTGCGGCCTGGTGGCGGATGACGCGGATCGAACCATCACCCCGGTGGCCCATGCGCGTCTCGATGCCGAACGGTTGCAGACGTTCCGACGCATCTGGCTCGAAACCGGCAGCCGTCAGGAGCCCGCCCGCGCCGCCATCCGCGGCAATGCGACGGCGACGCTCAACAACCTGCTCGACGATCCGCGGGCCGGCGTGTGGCGCGAGCAGGCCGAAGACCATGGCTATGCCTCGGCCCTGGCGGTTCCACTCAAGGATGGAGAACATCTGTTCGGGGTGTTGAACCTCTATGCCGCCGATCCCTGGGCCTTTGAACCGGCAGAGATCGAGCTTGTCTCGGAATTGGCCGATGCCCTGGCTTTCGGCGTGCTGGCCGCCCATGAATCCAAACGGCGCAGAAAGGCGGAACGGGAGTTGAGCCGGCATCGGCAACTGCTCGAGGAGCAGGTGGCCAAACGTACACGAGTCCTGAACACCGTGGCTGCCATCGCCCAACGGTTGCTGTTTCACGGCGGCTGGCGCCAGAACATGGATGTGGTGCTGGCCGACCTGGGCCGGGCGGCGAATGTAAGCCGGGCCTACATCTTCCGGACCCTGGGCCTGGAAGGGGAGCTGTTCGGCTGGATCCACGAATGGTGCGCGCCGGGGATTCTGCCGGAAATGGATCCGGATGACGACCAGGATGTGGATCCGGAACGGTTCGGACTCTCCCGGTGGCGCCAACGGCTCGCCAGGGGGGAACACCTCTCCGGACGAACCTGCGATTTTGCCGAACCGGAGCGGAGTTTTCTCTCCGAACGCGGAATCCTGTCGATCGCGGTGATGCCGATTCTGGTGCATGAGCGGTTGTGGGGCGTGATGGGTTTCGAGGATTGCCGCCGGGAGCGCACCTGGAGTTCGGGCGAGATCGACGCCATGCAACTGGCCGCCAACACCCTGGATGCCGCGATCCGCAAGGATCGGCTCATGGAAGAGAAGCGCGCCGACGAGGCGCTGATCCGCAAACTCTCCGCAGCGGTGGAGCAGAGTCCGAACATCGTGTTGATCACCGATGCCGAGGGACGGATCGAATACGTCAATCCGCGCTTCACCCAGATCACCGGTTACCCCGCCCACGAGGCGCTGGGGGGCACGCCGCTGATCTTGCAGGACCAGTCGCGCTCCGAGCGTGATTGCGACCTGATGTGGCAAACCCTGCACGAAGGGCTGGCGTGGCGCGAAGAGATCCAGAGCCAGCGCAAGGATGGGTCGCTCTACTGGGTGCAGGCGTCGCTTTCGCCCCTGGTGGATGGCGAGGGACGGGTGACCCATTTCGTCTGCATCCAGGAGGATGTCACCCACCGCAAGGAGTCGGAGTTGCGACTGCGCGAGGCCTTCGACAAACTCGCCAAAAGCGAAAACCGCATGCAGGCGATTCTCGACAACATGCCGAGCCTGGTCTGTCTGAAGGATCGGGCCGGACGGTATCTGCTGGCCAACCGCCTCTTTTCCGAGACCTTCGGACTCGACCCCAAGCAGATCATCGGGCGTGGCGACATGGAGTTGTTCCCGGAGGATGTGGCCCAGGGGTTCATCGAGTCGGATCGCACCGTGTTGCAGCGCGGGGTTCAGGCTGATGTGGACATGATCATCCCCCTGGCCGGCGACAAACGGATCTTCCATACGGTGCGCTTTCCGGTGGTGGCCGACGAGAGCGGTCACTTCTCCATCTGCGGCATCGCCACGGACATCACCGAACGTCGCATCGCCCAGGCGCGTCTGCTGCGCTCCAAACAGGCTCAGGACATCCTCAACGGTCTGCTCTTTTCGGCCATGGAGACCACCTCGTTCTTGCGGGATTTCATCCGCGAGGCCCTGACGCGGATTCTCTCCGCGCCGTGGTTCATGCCGGAAGGCAAGGGGGCGATCTATCTGTTCGGGGCCGCCGAGAACGGCGGGGATGTGATCTGCCAGATCGGACTGCCCGAAGAGGGGAACGAAGAACGGGTCGGCAAGGCGCTCCTCGAGACCGCCTGGGGGGTGCAAACCCCCGGCATCGTCTTCATCCGCGCCCACGATTGGCCCGGCGGGGCGATTCCCGGCGTGCCCGGGCAGTGGGGATACTATTCGGCACCGCTTTCACCCGGCGGCCTGATCAAGGGGGTGATCCAGATCTTTTTGCCCCCCACCCACGGCTGCAACAAGGATGAGGAGGATTTTCTGGCCACGGTGCGCAACACCCTGGCCAGCATCGTGGAGAAAAAAATCGTCGATCGGCAGTTGATCCTGGCCAAGGAGAAGGCCGAATCCGCCAGTCATGCCAAAAGCACCTTCCTGGCCAACATGAGCCACGAGGTGCGCACGCCCATGAACGGGGTGATCGGCATGCTGGCGCTCCTGTCCAAAACCCGCATGAATCCGATCCAGAAACAGTACCTCTCCATCGCCCTGCAATCCGCCGAACTGCAACTGAATGTGATCAACGACATCCTCGACTTCTCCAAGATCGAGGCGGGCAGGCTGGTGCTGGAACAGGTGCCGTTCGACCCGCGCGAACTGGTGGACAACGTTGGCGCCATGCTCAGCGGCGCGGCCCACGGCAAGGGTCTGGAGCTGATGATCCATTTCTCCTGGCGCATCCCCTCGGAGTTGATCGGCGATCCGGTGCGGCTGCGTCAGGTGCTGATCAACCTGACCGGCAACGCCATCAAGTTCACCTTGAACGGTGAGGTGGTGATCCGCGCGGATCTGGTCCGGGAGACCGATGACAAGGCGCGCATCTGTTTTTATGTCCTGGATACCGGCATCGGCATCTCGGATCAGGCGCGTGACCGACTGTTTCAACCCTTCGTACAGGCCGACGACTCCACCACGCGCCGTTTCGGTGGCACGGGCCTGGGATTGGTGATCGCCCGGCAGATCGTCGAGGCGATGGGTGGGGTGATCGGTCTGGCCAGCCAACCGGAGGGGGGATCGCTGTTCTGGTTCGAAGTGGAGTTTTCCAGGCCGCCGGGCGCCCTGAGCGTGCCGCCGCCGGACCTCTGCGGCAAAAGAGTGCTGGTGATCGACGATTGTTTGACCAATCGAATGATCTTCCAGAACTATTTCCAGTCCTGGCAGGTCGGGTGCGATGGCGTGTCCAGTGGCGAGGAGGGACTGGCGATGGTGCGGGCCGCGTCGAACTCCCCGGCTGGGGCGTATGACGTGGTGATCGTGGATATGCGCATGCCGGGCTTGGACGGTTTGGAGGTGGCGCGGATGGTGCGCGCAGAGGGGTCGGTTCCGAGGCCCAAGGTGATGCTGCTGAGCTGTGGCGTCCATTTGGAAGAGTCGGTGTTGAGCGAAGCCGGGGTGGGTGCGTTCGTGATGAAGCCGGTCGGCCCCCGACGTTTGGCGCGTGCCCTGGAGTTGCTGTTCAAGCCGGAGGCGGCGGGAGGCGGCGAAACGCCGGACGGGGCGACCAACCGACCGGAGGGGCTGCTTCTGGGCAAGGTTCTGCTGGTGGAGGATACCTTCGTCAACCAGCAGGTGGCGGCGAGCATGTTGAAACAGATGGGGTTCGAGGTGGAGATCGCCCGGGATGGCGAAGAGGGGGTGGCACGGGCCATGGCCGGTCGTCCGGATTTGATTTTGATGGACATGCAGATGCCGGGCATGGATGGTCTGGAGGCGACGCGGCGCATCCGTGAATGGGAAGCGCGACTCGGGACCGGGGAGCCGATGCCGATCATCGCCATGACGGCCAATGCGTTGAGCGGCGATCGGGAGCGGTGTCTGGAGGCCGGGATGAACGACTATCTGGCCAAGCCGGTGTTGTGGGACGCGTTGTTGAACAAGTTGTCCCAGTGGTTGCCCCATTGGGGTCTGGAGACGGCCCCTCCCGAACCGGAGGTCCGGTCCGAGGTCGAAGAGGCGGGTGGAATGCCAGCATTGGATCCGGATGTCCTGGAGCGGTTCTGGATGGCCATGAAAGAGGTGCCTGGGACTTTCACGCTGGTGATCGAGGAGTTTCTGGCGAGCACGCCGGGATTGCTGGAACGCATCGAACGGGCGGGTGTGAAAAACGAGGACAAGGTGGTACGCGGCGCGGCGCATGCGTTGAAGTCGAACAGCGCCACGGTGGGCGCGATGGCGCTCTCGGAGTTGTGCGCGGTGATCGAGAAGGCGGCCCGGGTCGGCGACACCCTGCCGGCGGTGCGGCTCCATTCGGCGGCGGTGCATGCCTTTCAGTCCGCCGTGCCGGAGTTGATCCGGGCGTTGGCGCGAGAGGCGGGAGGATCGTGCGTTTGAGGTACGGGCGCCCTCAATTGACCAGCCGCAGCGACGCCGGAAAGGCGTACCCGACCCCGTAGACCACCTTGACCGGCACATCCGTGCCCGTGGCCTCGCTGATCTTGCGCCGCAGTCGCCGCACCACCGCATCCAGATTGCGCTCGTCGGCGGTCTTGGGCGCGCGACCGATGGATTGGACCAGCTGCTCCCTCTGGCAGACGTTCCCCTTGCTCTCGGCCAACGCGATCAGAAAGGCCATCTCCGTGCTGGTCAGACGCACCGCCAGACCGTTCGGGGCCACCAGCGACCAGTCGCCGCGATCCAGCAACCATTCGCTCACCACCAGCCCCTCCACGACCACGGCGGTGGAGACGCGACGCAACACGCTGCGCAAGGTGGCATCGATCTCGCGCAAGGTGGACCGTTTGACCAGATAGGCATCGGCTCCGGATTCCAGTCCCCGGACGCGCGCTTCCGGCTCGCCAAAGGCGGTCAGCACCACGATGCCGCACTGTGGGGAGTGTTCCCGGATCCGCTCCACCAACCCGAGGCCATCCCCATCCGGCAAGCCGATGTCCACGATCGCGACATCGAACCGCGTCTGTTCCAGAATGGCGCGCGATTCGGCCAGCGTGGCGGCTCCGGTCACCCGATACCCCTTGGCGGTCAAATAGTCCTCCAGATCGCCGCGCAACGAAAGTTCATCCTCCACCACCAGCACTTGGATCATGTTGCCCCCACCCTGTTCCCTCCGACGACCGGCAAGGAAAGCGTCACCACCGCGCCCCCACCCTCACGATTGGCCACCCGCAAAACTCCCGCATGACGTTGCATGATCAACCAGACGATATGCAACCCCAAACCCCGACCAGGGATCGCCTCGACATTCGAGCCGCGATAAAACCGTTTCCCCACCCGGCTCCGTTCCTCTTCCGGAAAGCCGATGCCGCGATCCAGGATCATGATCACCACCTGCTGCCGGTCCACGGTCAGCACGATCGAGATCGCCTGGTCATCCGGGGTGTACTTGACGGCATTGTTGAGCACGTTCACCAGGGCCATGACGATCAGGTCGTGATCGCCGGAAAACCGCAACGGTTGGGAATCGATCCGTTCCATATGCACCGAGTCGGTCAGATTCAGCATCTCCACCGCTTCCCGCGTCACCTCGCCGGCATCCAGCTCGCGCATGGCGAGGTTTTCCAGGCAGGCCCGTTCGGCATCCAGAAGATCACCGGTGAGACGCGACAGGCGCCGCACCGCGGAGCGGATCGCATCCAACCGTTTGGCGGCGGTCTCCGGCACGCTCTGAATCATCTCCGCCGAGCGGTCGATGATGGCCAGCGGGGTGCCGATCTCGTGGCCGAGAACCTGAAGGAAGCGACGTCGCTCCTCGCGCAACTCCAGGTGTTCGGCCAGGGCGGCGGAGACCTCCTCCTGCAACCGACCACGCAATCGCACCTCTTCTCTCAGCTCCAGATTCCGCTCGTGCAGGTTGCGCGACAACCGCTCGCCCACCATGACCAACAGGCAGAAAAAAAGAAAATTGCTCCCCAGACAGAGCAGAAAATAGAACCATGCCTGCTGCTGGGAGTAGAACGTGGCCTCGGTGAACGGTTCCGTGGCCACCTGGTGGAAGCGCAGACCGACCGTGATCATCATGACCGCCAGACAGGACAGGGTCACGCCGCGCAACAGCCGGGTCTGCTGCCGGTCGGAGAGCATCAGCCAGGTCATCCACCCCAAAAGCAGCATGCTGATGATCGAAGAAACGATGGCGCGGATCTGGACGCTGTGGGGCTCCGGGATATACAGTTGCGCCAGGGGCCAGAAGATCAGGCTGAACAGCGCCACGCTCCAGGGAAGCCAGCGTGCCCCCGAACGTCCCAGCAGTTGCGCCATCCCCTCGGCGGCCATGGCCGTGGAGAGGTTGAACAGGGTGTTGCGCACCGTGACCAGAAGCAGGCTCTTGACCGGCAGCATGTAAACCGCGATGCCGAACACCAGGAATCCGGAAGCCGTGGTGGCCAGCCCCCGAATGTTGCGATGGGCGTTCCAGATCGTCAGGGCGATGATGCCATCCAGGGCCGTGATGGCCATCAGGAAGGCCACGGCGGTTGGCAGATCGAGCGATGCGATGCCGGCCTCGTCGGTGAACATCGTCGTGAATCCGTTTCCATGGCAAGGTTGAGACGAAAGGGACAAACCCGCCTGGGGGATGCGTCATCCAGGATCGAGAGATCGTTGCCCAATCGAAATGATAACAAGCCTCAAACCGAATTTCCAGGGGGTAACGCGCCGTGTCGCCACTGTTCGGCCAGATGGTCGGAAAAAAGACGCACCCGGATCGGCAGAAGTCGGCCCGGCGGATAGACCGCATGAATCCCCCCGCCCCGAAGACGATGGCCGATCAGGATCTGTTGCAATCTGCCGTTGGCCAGATCCCCGTCCACGAGAAACGAGGGGAGGATCAGGATCCCCAGGCCGGCCAGGGCGGCCTGACGCAACACTTCGCCGTTGTTGGCGAACAGCACCCCGTTCACCCGGATGCGATGCTGTTTGCCCGCCTCCCCACCCTCGAAACGCCACACCCCCACCCCGTCCCGTGACGAGAGGGTGTAGACCAGGCAATCGTGGTTGGTCAACTCCTCCGGGGTGACGGGGAGACCACGGCGGGCGAGATAGTCCGGACTCGCGCACACCCGCAGCTCAAAGGCGGCCAGGCATCGGGAGCGCAGGGAGGAGTTCCCGAGGCGACCGATGCGCACCGCCAGATCGAACCCTTCGGCCACCATGTCCACGTAGCGGTCGTTCAGATCCAGCTCCACCACGATGCCCGGATGGCGTGCCATGAAGCCGCACACCTGGTGGATGAGATGCTGTTGGCCGAAGAGCACCGGAGCGGCGATGCGGATCCGTCCGCCGGGTTCGGAGGCGCCATGTCGGACCGTGGTATCCGCCTCCTCGCAATCGGCGAGAATGCGGGTACACCAGTCATGATAGCGTTCCCCATCGCTGGTCACGCTGATCCGTCGCGTGGTGCGATTGAGCAGGGAGACCCCCAGGCGGGCTTCCAGCGCGGCGACCGCCTTGCTCACCGTGGCCACAGCCAGACCCAGCTCACGGGCCGCCACCGCGAACCCCTGACGATTCACCACGGTCACGAAGATGCGCATCGTCTCCAGTCGGTCCATCGGGCCTCTTTTTTTCCAAATCGGAAACAATCTTTTTCGATTATTGTCTATTCTAATCTTATCCGACCTGGCTTATGCTGTCACCCATCCAACCACCCGTCCAACCAAAGGAGTCCACGAACAATGCCCAAGATCGTCACCCTGCCCGCCGGAGAGAGCTGGGTCTGTCTGTGCGGTCGTTCCAAGAACGATCCTCATTGCGACGGATCCCACGACGGAACCGGCAAGCAACCCAAACGGGTCGTCATGGCCGAAGCCGGCACGGCGGCGGTGTGCGGCTGCCACGCTTCGGCCAACGAGCCCTTCTGCGACGGCAGTCACGATTCGAAAGTCTGATCGGGCGGCCCGGGCGCCGTTTTGCGCCGGCGCGCACGCAGCGAACGCTTGATCAACCCGACGCAAAGAGATTATCATACGTTCACCCATCCCTTATCCATGAAGAATCCAAGGAGCGCCCTGCATCATGAAAAAAATCGTCCTTGCCATGGCCGTGGCCAGCGTGACCACCGTCAGCGCCTTTGCCGCCTTCGCCGATGAGACCAATCCCGCCATCGTCCACCGTCAGGGCCTCTACAAGACCATGGCCGGCCACATGACCGCCATGAAGTCGATCCTGTTCCTGGGCTTCGAGGCCCCCGCGGACCTCTCCTTCCACGCCCAGGGAATCCTGGACGCCTTCGGTCACATGGGCAACTCCTATCCGCCGGGATCGGACAAAGGCGAAACCAAGGCCAAACCAGAAATCTGGACCCAGCCGGAAAAAGTCAAGCAGCGCGCCATGGACGGAGTTGCCGCCGCCAAGGCGCTGGTCGCCGCCACCGCCGGCACCGACAAGGGGGCGACCATCGCCGCCTTCAAGAGCATGGGCGAAAAGTGCAAGGCGTGCCATGACGATTTCCGCAAGGAGTGATCCGACCGTGCCTGACCATCCCGCCACCGGTGAAGCCCCGGACCGGGGCTCCCCGGTGCGGGTCTGGGATCCGCCGACCCGGCTGTTCCACTGGGGACTGGTGCTGGCGGTGATCTCGGCCTTCGTGTCGCGCAAGTTCGGCGATGCCATGCTGGTCTGGCACATGGCCATCGGCCATGCCATCCTGGTGCTGGTGCTGTTCCGGCTGCTGTGGGGCCTGTTCGGCTCCACCACCGCCCGGTTCCGGAACTTCCTGACCGGACCCGGCGCGGTGATCGCCTACCTCATCGCCAACCTCAAGGGAGAACACCCCCGCTTCGTGGGCCACAATCCCGCCGGCGGCTGGTCCGTGGCAGCGCTGCTGACGGTGCTGGCCCTGCAAGGGGTGACCGGACTGTTCGCCAGCGACGACATCCTGGTCAAGGGGCCGCTGGCCTTTCTCGTCTCCGAAAAAACCGTGGACCTCGCCTCGACCATCCATCGTCTGAGTTTCCTCGCCCTGCTCGCCCTGGTGACGCTCCATCTGGGCGCGGTGCTGTTCTATCTGGCCAAGGGCGACAATCTCATCCGGCCCATGTTCACCGGCTGCAAACACCCGTCCCAGCTCCCCGCCGACGCCACCCCGGTGCGCATGCGCTCCAACCGGCTGGCACTCGTGCTGCTTTTCCTGGCGATGGGCGTGGTCTGGGTGGGGATCTCGATCTGGAAGTGGTGACCGGATCGGGATCGCCCGACCTGCCCGGATGACTTTGAGCTTGAACAGAGATCTCCCTCCAGCGTAGAATGTCACGCCATCCGTATCGAAAGAAACACACCCACCCCACCCAGCGCCATCGTTCATGTCGCGACAGTCATCGAAGGACCGCATGACCACCTCCATCCAGGACACCTCCGGAGCGGAATCCGGCCAGCTTTCATCGGTCAAACAGGCCCTCTTGGCCGTGCGCGACCTGAGCGCCAAGATCAAGGCCATGGAAGCCGCGCGCCACGAACCGATCGCGGTGATCGGAAGCAGTTGCCGCTTTCCCGGCCAGGCCGATACCCCGGAGCGGTATTGGGAGCTGTTGAAAAACGGCGTGGACGCCATCTCCGAAGTCCCCTCCGACCGCTGGAACGCCGAAGCCTGGCACGATCCGGATCCGGACCGGCCCGGCACCATCGTCACCCGCCAGGGCGGCTTCATCGGCGACCCGTCCGCCTTCGACCCGCAATTCTTCGAGATCTCGCGCCGCGAGGCGGCCAGTCTCGATCCGCAGCAACGCCTGCTGCTGGAGTTGACCTGGGAGGCCCTGGAGCGGGCCAACATCCCCCACGAGGCGGTGCGCGGCCAGCCGGTCGGGGTGTTCGTGGCGTTGAGCAACGTCGATTACGCGCTCCTGATGCACAAAAGTCGCCCGCCCGAGGCGATCGACGCCTATTTCATCACCGGCAACACCTACAGCGTGGCCGCCGGGAGACTGTCGTTCTTTCTCGGGGTGACCGGCCCCTCGTTTTCGGTGGATACCGCCTGTTCCTCCTCGCTTTTGGCGACGCATCTGGCCTGCCAAAGCCTGCGCAATCGGGAGTGCGAACTGGGGATCGTGGCCGGGGTGAACCGGATCCTGATTCCGGAGGTGAGCATCAACTTCTCGCGCGGCCACATGCTCGCCCCGGACGGGCGCTGCAAAACCTTCGACGCCGCCGCCGACGGCTACGCCCGCGGCGAGGGGGGTGGTTCGCTGATCCTGAAGCGTCTGTCGGATGCCCAGCGCGACGGGGATACCATTCTGGCCCTGATTCGCGGCTCGGCGATCAACCAGGATGGGGCGAGCGGTGGTCTGACCATGCCCAACGGTCTGGCCCAGGAGCGGGTGATCCGCCAGGCCCTGGCCAACGCGCAACTCAAACCCGGCGACATCGATTACGTCGAGACCCACGGCACCGGCACCCCGCTCGGCGACCCGATCGAGATCGATGCCCTCTCCAAGGTGTTCGGTCCGGAGCGGCCCCAGGATCACCCCCTGCACATCGGCTCGGTGAAGACCAACTTCGGCCATCTGGAGTCCGCCGCCGGCATGGCGAGCCTGATCAAGGTGATCCTGTCGCTGGGCAACCGCGCCATTCCGCCCCATCTGCACTGCCGGACCCGCTCCCCGCATATCGACTGGAGCCGCGCGCCCATCGACATCCCGGCCACCCTCACCCCCTGGCCGGAACGCGACCGTCCGCGCCGCGCCGGCATCAGCTCGTTCGCCTTTGGCGGCACCAACGCCCACATGATCCTGGAAGAGGCCCCGACCCCGCCCGAGGAGCCGTCCACCAACCTGCCCCCTCCCCCGCCGCTGGCCCTGCTGCCCCTGTCGGCCAAGGGGATGCCGGCCTTGCGGGAACTCGCCCGCCGCCACGCGGCGCGCATGGAGGCAAAACCGGATCCGGCGTGGTGGGATCTCTGCCACACCGCGGCCACGAGCCGCGCCAGCTTCCGCCACCGGGTCGCCCTGGTCGCCCCCACCGGGGAGGATCCCGCCAGAATCCGCGCCGAACTCCTGGCCTTCGCCGAAGGTTCCGCCGACAAGAAATTCCAGCGCGGACGGGCGCCCTGGGGGATCATCACCGGCGTGGAGAACCCCACCGGCCTGCCCCCCAAGGTGGCGTTCCTGTATACCGGCATGGGATCCCAATACCTGGGCATGGGGCGGGGACTGTATGCGAGCCAGCCGTTGTTCCGCGCCACCCTCGACGCATGCGACGCGATCTTGCGCCCGCATCTGACCCCCTCGCTGCTCGAGGCGATGCTGGGCGATGACGACGCCCTGTTGAGCCGTCCGGAATACGCCCACTGCGCCATCTTCGCGGTGTCGTGCGGCCTGACGCGGCTGTGGCGGGCGCTCAAGGTGGAGCCCGCCGTGGTGCTCGGCCACAGCGTGGGGGAGTACGCCGCCGCCTGGGCCGCCGGCATGGTGCAACTCGAAGCGGTGCTGCCGCTGCTGGTGGAGCGGGGCCGGCTGATCGGCGCCTTGCCGCCCGGCGGACGAATGGCGCTTCTGGCCACCGGCGAGGAGACGATCTTAAAGGCGGTGGCCCCGCATGCCGCCGAGGTGTCGCTCGCGGCCATCAACGGCCCGGACTACTGCACCATCTCCGGGGCCGGGGTGATCGTCGAACGGCTGTTGGCCGAATTCGCGGCGGCGGGCACGCCGGGCCAGATGCTCAAAAGCGAACACGCGGTCCACTCGCCGCTGGTCGAGCCAATGCTCGATCCCTTCGAAAAACGGCTCGCCAACCTCGAAATCACCGCGCCGAAAACGACCCTGATCTCCGGGCTCACCGGCAAGCGCGCCACCATCCACATGCAGACCCCCGGCTACTGGCGTCAGCAGATGCGCCAGCCGGTCCGCTTCGCGGAGGCGATCCTGGCCGCGCGTCAGGCCGGCTGCAACGCCTTCATCGAAATCGGCGCGCAACCGGTGTTGATCGGGCTGGGGATGATGGCCCTGCGCGACGATCCGGTGGCGTGGCTGGCCAGCCTCAAGGAGGGGCAGGACGACTGGTCGATGCTGCTTCGCTCCGTGGCCACCCTGTACACCCACGGGGCCAATCCGGACTGGAACGGCCTCTATCGCGACCATCCGCGCCGCAAGGTGACCCTGCCCACCTATCCGTTCCAGCGCACCTTCTGCTGGTTTGCCGACGAACGGGCCCCGATCCCCAATCCCGGCTCCCCGACCCCCTTGTCCGGCGTCGTTCCGTGCGCCACCCCAGCCGGGGCGACCCCCTCCCCCGCCGCCCCTGCCCTGGCCGCCTGGCCCGAGACCGTCGCCATGCCCGCCGCCACCCCTTCCCTGGCCGCCTGGCCCGAGACCGTCGCCATGCCCGCCGCCACCCCTTCCCTGGCCGCCTGGCCCGAGACCGTCGCCATGCCCGCCGCCGCCCCTTCCCTGGCCGCCTTGCCCGAGACCGTCGCCATGCCCGCCGCCGCCCCTTCCCCGGAGCGCCCCATCGCCGACAGGCTGCGCGATCTGATCGCCCGGCAACTGCGCGCCACCCCGGATGAGGTGGATCTGAACGCCCCGTTTCTGGAGATGGGGGCCGATTCGCTGATCCTGATGGAGATCCTCCAGGCGATCGACAAACGCTTCGGCGTGCGGATTCCGATCCGGCGCATCTTCGAGGATCTGGCCACCCCGCGGCTGGTCGCGGAGGCCATCGCCCTCGAACAGCCCGCCGGCTGGGTCGATCCCGAGGCGGAGAGACCCGTTGCCCCCGACGCCGCGACCCCATCGGCACCGCTCCCGACCCACCCGGTCTCCGGCTCCGCGACCCCATCGGCACCGCTCCCGACCGGAAGCGCCGCACCGGGCTCGATGGTGGAGCAGGTGGTGATGCAACAGTTGGAGCTGATGCGCCAGCAGCTGGCGCTGCTGCGCGGGGAGTCGCCGCTGGCAGGCCAGGTGGTCCAGGCGGTGCAAGGTGGCGCACCCGCCGCACCTCCCTCCCCCGCGCCGGCCCCCACGAGCGGCGGTCACTTCGCCTCGTTCCACGACCAGGATGCCAGCCGGCTCTCCCCCTCCCAGCAAGCCTATCTGGACGGGTTCATCGCCCGCTACATCGCCCGCACGAAAACCTCCCGCGCCAGGGCCGAGTCCGAACGGGTCCACTGGGCCGACGTGCGCTCGCTGATGGGCATGCGTCCGGAGACCAAGCGGTTGAGCTATCCGATCCTCTCCAACGAGGCCACGGAGAGCGGATTCATCGACCTGGACGGCAACGCCTACGTGGATCTGGCGGGCGGATTCGGCGCCCATCTCTTTGGCTTGAAGGATCCCGGCCTCACACGGGCCATGATCGAACAGATCGAACAGGGGGTGCATCTGGGGCCGCAATCGGGGTTGAGCGGCGAGGTGGCGCGGCTGATCCGGGAGTTGACCGGGGTCGAACGGGTCGCCTTCTGCACCACCGGCACCGAGGCGGTGATGTCGGCGATCCGCCTGGCGCGGGCGGCCACCGGACGCCGCAAGATCGCCATGTTCTCGGGTGCCTATCATGGCCACTCGGACGCGGTGCTGGCCATGGCCGGCAAGGTGGATGGAGTGAGCCGCACCGTGCCGATGGTGCCGGGCATCCCGCCCGAGGCGGTCGGGGATACCATCATTCTCAACTACGACAAGCCGGACGCGCTCGATGCGATCCGCGCCCAGGCGGATCAGCTGGCCGCCGTGCTGGTCGAACCCGTCCCGAGCCGCCAGCCGACCATGCAGCCGCAGGCGTTCCTGCAACACCTGCGCGCCGTGACCAAAGAACTCGACATCCCGTTGATCTTCGATGAAATGATCACCGGATTCCGCATCGCGGCAGGCGGCGCCCAGGCCCATTTCGGCGTCCAGGCCGATCTGGTCACCTACGGCAAGGTGCTGGGGGGCGGACTCCCCCTGGGTGTGATCGCCGGGGCGGCCCGATTCATCGACCAGGTGGACGGCGGGGACTGGGCGTTCGACGATCCCCACTCCTTCCCGAGCGCCCAGACCACCCTGGCCGGGGCCGGCACCTTCCGGCGTCATCCCCTCTCCCTGGCCGCCGCCCGCGCCATCCTCACCCGCATCCGGGACGAGGGACCGGCCATGCACGAACGGTTGAACGAACGCGCCGCCCGGCTCGAAACCGATCTGAACGGCTGTTTTCAATCCAAAAACATCCCGGTGCGCATCGCCCGGTTCGGTTCCCTGTTCCGTTTCGTGCAGAGCGGCAACTTCAGCTACACCTATCAATCCCTGGAGATGGATCTGCTGCACTTCGGGCTGATCGAGCGCGGCATTTATCTCTGGGAGGGGCGCACCTGTTTCGTCTCCACCGCCCACACCGACGAGGATCTGGCCAAGGTGGTCGAGGCGGTGCGCGCAACCATCGAGGCGCTGCTCGATGCCGGCTTCTTTCCCATGGCCGGGCATACCCCGCCCAGGCCCGAACCGTTCACCCTGCCGTTAAGCAAGGCCCAGACCCAGCTCTGGACCCTCGATCAGGTGAGCGGCGACGGTTCGCTGACCAACCTGAGCCACACCAATCTGCAATTGCGCGGTCCGCTGGATCTGGCAGCACTGGAGCGGGCCGTCAACCAGGTGATCGCCCGGCACGACGCCCTGCGCGCGGTCATCGATCCGGACGGCCAGCACCAGACCATCCTGCCCGAGGTGACCCATGCCCTGCCGGTGACCGACCTGAGCCATCTGGAGCCCGAGGCGCGCCAACAGGCGCTGGACGCCTGGTTCCTCCACGAGTCCGCCACCCCGATCGACACCGCCACCCCACCGGCCATGCGCCTGTCGGTTCTGCGTCTGGATGCCGGGCTGCACCGGCTGGTGTTGACCGCCCACCACATCCTCATCGACGGCATGTCGATCGTGGTGGTGTTGCGCGAGATGTTCGCCTGTTATCTGGCCCTGCGCGCCGGACGGGCCAGCGCGCTGCCCGCGCCCATGCCGCTTGGGGACTATCTGAACTGGCGCGAGAACTCCGACCGATCCGACGCCCTGAAGGTCCACGAGACCTTCTGGCTGGAGCGGTTCCCGGATCCCCTGCCGGTCCTGGATCTGCCCGGCGACCGATCCGCCCCCCAGGAGCACGACTACCGGGCGGCGCGGGCGGTGCTGCGGCTCGATGCCGGGCTGTACCAGGGATTGAAACGGGCCTGCACGCGCCACAACAGCACCCTGTTCATGCTGATGTTCGCCGCCTATCAGCTCTTTCTGCACCGGTTATGCGGGCAGGACGAGCTGGTGATCGGCATTCTGGTGCTGGGTCGTCCGCCCGCCGCCGCCCGCCAACCGCTCATCGCCTACTGCTCCCACATTCTGCCCATCAAAGGGCGGCTGGAAGGGGATCCCACCCTGGCCGACTTCCTGGCCACGGTCAAAACCACGCTCCTGACCGCCCTGGAGCACCAGGAGTACCCCTTCGCCAACCTGATCGAACACCTGAACCGCCGTCAAAGCCAGATGCGCGCCCCGCTGGTGGCGACCACCTTCAACATGGACCATCCGATCGAGCTGGACCGCGAACTGGACCTCATGGCCGAATGGTTCCCGCAGCCGATCCACGCCCTGGACAACGCCTTGAGCGTGAACGTCACCGAGATCCAGGGGGAGCTGGTGATCGAGTTCGATTACGCCACCGCGCTCTTCGACCCGGAGACCCTGGAACGGTGGAGCGGGTTGTTCAAGAACCTCCTGACCGCCCTCGCCGACGAGGGGGCCTCCGCCACCTCCGTGCGCCGGCTGCCGCTCCTGACGGCGACGGAGCGGGAACGGCTGCTCGCCCTCAGCCATCCGGGCACCCATCGCGCCCCGGCGCCCTTCACCCTGCTCCAGCAGGGCGTGGAGCACTGGGCCGGGACAACCCCCCAGGCCCAGGCGATCCTGTGCGACGATCAGGGGATCCCTTACGTCCATCTGAACCGCCGCGCCAACCATCTGGCCCACTTCCTGATCGGACGCGGCGTGGGTCCGGAACGGCTGGTGGGGGTGCTGCCGGTGCGCTCGGTGGAGATGATCATCGCGGTTCTGGCGATCCTGAAGGCGGGCGGGGCCTATGTCCCCCTGGACCCCGATCAGCCCAAGGCGCGGCTGGCGACGATCGTCGGGGATGCCGGCATCCGCCTGGTGCTCGCCCACGACGCGTTGCGCCACCTGGTGCCGGAAGAGGATTGCGAAGTCATCTCCCTGGACGATTTCGACGACCTGACCCGTTCCTTGAGCCCGGACAACCCCGCAAGCGCCGTCCAACCCGACCAGGCCGCCTATGTGATCCACACCTCAGGCTCCACCGGCGAGCCCAAGGGCGTGGTGGTCCCACATCGGGCCATCGTCACCCATTGTCTCGACTACGCGGCCCTGCTGGGGATCACCGCACAAGACCGGGTGTTGCAGTTCACGGCGTTGCACTTCGATTTCTCGGTCGAAGATCTGTTCACCACGTTTCTGTCCGGAGCCACGCTGGTGCTTCGCGGTCCAACCCTCTGGAGCCCGGCGGAGTTCAACCGGCAGGCGCGCGCCCATGGCCTGACGGTGGCCGGACTCACCCCGGCCTATCTGCAACAGTTGCGGCACGACTGGCAGGCCCGACCCGAGGATGTACCAGCCGGCACCCTGCGTCTGCTGCATGTGGGCGGCGAGGCGGTCTCCGCGGAACTGATCGCCGGAGTCCGCGCCACCCCGTTGGGCGCGATCGAGATCTGGAACGACTACGGTCCCACCGAAGCGGTGGTGACCGCCCTGGCCCATCGCATCCCCCGGACCATCGATCCGGACCGACGCATCCCGATCGGCCAGCCGTTCGGCACGCGCCGCGCCTATGTGCTCGATCCCCTGGGACAACTCCAGCCCCTCGGCGTGCCGGGTGAGCTGCATCTGGGCGGGAACGAACTGGCGCGGGGATATCTCAACCGTGCGGAGATGACCGCCGAGCGGTTCATCCCCGATCCCTTCAGCTCCACCTCCGGCGCGCGCCTCTACAAGAGCGGCGACCTGGCCCGGCTGCTGCCGGACGGTTCGTTCGACTGTTTGGGCCGATTGGACAACCAGGTGAAAATTCGCGGTTTCCGCATCGAGTTGGGCGAGATCGAAGCCGCGCTCACCCGCCATGCCGGACTGCGCGAGGCGGTGGTTCAGGTGGTGACCGCGCCGAACGGCGAAGGGGGGCTGGTGGCCTGGCTGGTATCCGCCACCGCCCCGGCCCCGACCGACGACGACATCCGCACCCATCTGCGTTCCTGGCTGCCGGACTACATGATCCCGGCTCATTTCATCCACTTGAACGCCTTGCCGATGACCGGCCAGGGCAAGGTTGACCGGCGCGCCCTGCCCCCGCCGACAGCCATGGAGCCGGATCCGGCCAGCGTCGAACCCCCGGCCACGGCCACCGAACGGCTGCTGCACGAGATCTGGAGCGCGGTCCTGGCCCGTCCGGCCATCCATCGCCACGCCGATTTCTTTGCCCTGGGAGGGCACTCGCTGCATGCCATCCAGGTGATCACCCGGCTTCGGGAGCGCATGGGCATCGAAATTCCGGTGCGTCTCATCTTCCAGTTGCCCACCATCGCCACGCTGGCCCGCCAGCTCGATGCCGCCCTGGGGATCCTCCCCGACACCTGCCACGACGAAACGGAACGAGAGGAGTTCGTCCTGTGACCCATGCGCCCATCGCAACCCTGATTTCCGACCTGCGCGCCCTGGGCGTGGTTCTGCTCGCGGATGGCGAAAACCTGCGGGTGAGCGCCCCCAGGGAGCGGCTGACCCCGGAACTGCGCGGCGAGATGGCCACCCGCAAGGGGGAGATCCTGGCCCACCTGAAAGCCGAGGCCGCGACCAGTGGCATCACGGTGCTGGACCACTCCGGCACCGCCACCACGATCCCGACCGGATCCCGTGCTCCCGGAGATGAAACGACGCTCTCCTTTGCCCAGCAACGACTCTGGTTCTTGGACCAGATGGAAAAAGGGTTCACGTGGAACATTCCGGCGGCCCTGCGCCTCACCGGCCCCCTGGATCACGCCGCCCTGACCCGCGCCTTGTCCGCCATCATCGCCCGTCACGAGACCCTGCGCACCACCTTCGGCCTTGCCGCCGACGGGGCCACTCCGGTACAGCGCATCGCCGCGCCTGTCCCCCTCGATCTGCCGGTGGTGGATCTCTCCGACCTCGCCCCGGAAGCGCGCGAAGCCGAAAGGCGCGCCTGGATCACCCGTGGCGAGGAGCATCTGTTCGATCTGTCCCAGGGACCGCTCATCTGGGTGACTCTGGTTAAACTCGACGAGAAAAACCATCTGCTGCTCCTGACCCTGCATCACATCATCGCCGATGGCTGGTCGCTGGGGGTGCTGGTTGGGGAGGTGGCGGCACTCTACGCCCGCGAGACGGGTGCGGCTGAGGCGCCGCCCCTGCCGCCCCTGCCGATCCAGTACGCCGATTTCGCCAGCTGGCAAAGGAGCTGGCTGGAAGAGGGGGAGCTGGACCGGCAGTTGGCCTACTGGCAGAAGCGGTTGACCGGCGCTCCGGCCCTGTTGGAGCTGCCCACGGACCGTCCGCGTCCGGCGGTGCAGGGGTTCAACGGCGCGGTGGAGCGTTTTTCTTTTTCACCGGTTCTGACCGCCAACTTGAAAAAACTGAGCCTCGACCACCGCACCACCCTGTTCACCACCCTGCTGACCGGCTTTGCCGTGCTGCTCGCCCGTTACAGCGGACAAACGGATATCGTGATCGGCTCGCCGGTGGCCAACCGCAACCGCGCGGAGCTGGAGGGGTTGATCGGTTTTTTTGTGAACACGCTGGTCCTGCGTCTGCAATTGACCGAACAGCCGACTTTCGCGGCGCTGCTCGAGCAGGCGCGCGCGGTGACGCTGGAGGCCCAGTCCCATCAGGATGTCCCCTTCGAGCAGCTGGTGGAGCGGTTGAAACCCGCCCGCACCCGCAGTTACTCCCCGCTGTTCCAGGTGATGTTCATTCTGCAAAACACCCCGGAGCAGCGCCTGGAGCTGCCGGGGCTGACCATCGAGCCCCTGGATCAGGAGCGGGTGCCGGCCAAGTATGACCTGCTGCTCGCCATGGAGGAGAAGGGCGATCTTCTCAAGGGCGAATTCGAATACAACACTGACCTGTTCGATGCCGCCACCATCCGGCGCATGATCGGCCATCTGGAAACGCTGCTCACCGCCGCCTACGGCGACGTGAACCAGCCCTGCGCCCGGCTGCCTCTGCTCACCCCCGCCGAGCATGATCTCATGGTGCGCCAGTGGAACCGCACCGATGTGGTCGAACCCGAAGGGGGGTGTCTGCACACCCTGATCGAGGCGCGGGTGGCCCAAACCCCGCACGCACCGGCCCTGGTTTGGGGGGAGGTCACCCTCGACTACCAGACCATGAACGCCCGGGCCAACCAACTCGCCCACCACCTGATCGCCCTGGGCGTCACCCCCGGCACCCTGATCGGCATCAGCGTCGAACGGTCACCAGACACGGTGATCGCGCTGTTGGCCATTCTCAAGGCGGGTGGGGCGTATGTGCCGATGGATCCCAACCATCCGCCGGAGCGGCTGGCCATCCTGATGGAGGATGCCCGTCTGGAATTCGTGGTGGCGCACGCCTCGGTGGTCTCCAAACTCCCCGAGAACCAGGCCACCCTCTGTCTTCTCGAGCGCGACGCGGCGATCATCGCCACCTGCCCGGAGACCAATCCGGATGTGGCGGTCCAGCCCGACCACCCCACCTATGTGATCTACACCTCCGGCTCCACCGGACGACCCAAGGGGGTGGTGATCCGCCACGACCGGCTGGTGCGGATGTTCCTGGTGACCCGCGCCTGGTTCGATTTCGACGCGCACGACATCTGGACCCTGTTCCACGGCTTTTCGTTCGACTTCTCGGTCTGGGAGATGTGGGGGGCGCTGTTGTTCGGCGGCAAGCTGGTGGTGGTGGATGGCGAGACCGCCCGCTCCCCCGAGGCGTTCTACGCGCTGCTCCATCGCGAACGGGTGACGGTGCTCAACAACAACCCCTCGGTGTTCCAGGCCCTGACCCGCATCGAGGAGTCCGGCGGGGCCAAACCGCTCGACCTGCGCGTGGTGATCTTTGGCGCCGAACCGTTGAAACTCCAGAACCTCAAACCCTGGTTCGCCCGCCACGGGGACCAGCGGCCACGGTTGATCAACCTCTACGGCATCACCGAATCGACCGTCCACACGACGTATCACGCCCTGAGCCTGGCCGATCTCGAGCAGCCCCATCTGCGCATCGGTCCGCCGCGCGCCGAATTGCACCCGCTCTACATCCTCGACGACCACCTGCAACCGGTGCCCATCGGCGTGCCGGGAATTCTGCATGCCGGCGGACACAACCTCTCGCCGGGGTATCTCAATCAACCGGAGCTGACCGCCAAGGCGTTCCTCCCCGATCCGTTCAGCGACGATCCCGAGGCCCGGCTGCAACGCACCGGGGATCTGGCCCGGTTTCTGCCGGATGGCAACATCCATTTTCTGGGTCGCAAGGATTATCAAGTCAAGGTACGCGGCTTCCGCATCGAACTGGGGGAGATCGAGGCCAATCTGGCCCGGCATCCGGACCTCTACGAGGCTGCCGCCACCACCTGGGAGCCGCGTCCCGGCGACAAGATGCTGGTGGCCTACGTGGAGGTTCGCAAGGGGCACGAACCGCCGACCGCCGAGCAACTGCGCGCCTATCTCAAGCAAAAGCTCCCGGATTACATGGTGCCGTCGCTGTTTCGCATCATGGCCGCCCTGCCCCGCTCTCCGAACGGCAAGGTGGATCGGCGTCTGTTGCCCGCCCCGACCGACGAAGGGATGGCCGAGAGCCGTTTCACCCCACCCAGGGGGCTTACCGAAGAGCTGATCGCCGCCACCTGGGCAGAGCTGCTGACCCTCCCGCGCGTGGGTCGCGACGCCCACTTCTTCGAGCTGGGTGGCCACTCGCTGATGGCCACGCGGGTGCTGGCGCGCCTGAAGGATCAGTTCGCCCTGGAACTCCCCCTGGCCCTGCTCTTCGACCACCCGGTGCTCGGCGATCTGGCCGCGGCCATCGATGCCGCGCGCCTGACCGCCCGACGTCTGCCGCCCCCGCCGCCGATCCGGACCATCGACCGAAGCGGCGATCTGCCCTTGTCGTTCGCCCAGCAGCGGCTCTGGTTCCTCGAGCAGCTGGAAGGGGGCTTCGCCACCTACCATCTGCCCGGCGGCATGGCCCTGACCGGCCCCCTGGACCTCGACGCCCTGACCCGCGCCCTGCGCACCATCGTGAACCGCCATGAGGCGCTGCGCACCGTCTTTCCGTCGGTCGATGGCAACCCGGTGCAGCGGGTGCTTCCCCTCTTCGATCTGCCGGTGCCGCTGTTGACCCTTGCCCCCGGCCAGTCGCTCCAGGAACTGGCAAGCGAGCAGATGCAACGCCCGTTCGATCTGGCCAGCGAACCCATGCTGCGCGCCAGCATCGTCCAGATCGCGCCCGAAGAGCACGCCCTGCTCTTCACCCTGCACCACATCGCCTCGGACGGCTGGTCGGTGGCGATCTTCATCACCGAATTGATCCAACTCTACAACGCCTTCGCGGCGGGCGCGCCGGATCCCCTGCCGCCCCTGCCGATCCAATACGCCGACTACAGCCACTGGCAACAACAGTGGCTCACCGGCGCGCTGCTCGAACAGCAACTGGCCTACTGGAAGGGGCAACTGGCCGACATCCCGGAGCTGCTGGAACTCCCCACCGACCGGTTGCGCCCGCCGGTGCAGACCTATCACGGCGCGGATCTGTATTTCAACATCGACAGGCCAACCACGGATCGACTCCATGCGCTCTGCCGCGCCACCGGCGCCACCCTCTTCATGACCCTGATCGGCGCCTTCGCCACCCTGCTCGGTCGCTTGAGCGATCAAACCGACGTGGTGATCGGTACGCCGGTGGCCAACCGCAGTCGCCCGGAGACCGAAGGGTTGATCGGCTTTTTCGTCAACACCCTGGCCTTGCGGGTGGATCTGGGCGCGGATCCGGATTTCGCGACCCTGTTGACACGGGTGCGACGCATGACCCTGGATGGCTTCGCCCACCAGGATATCCCCTTCGAACAGCTGGTCGATGCCCTCCAGCCCACCCGCAACTTGAGCCACGCGCCGCTCTTCCAGGTGCTCTTCGCGCTCCAGAACGCCCCCTTCGCGCCGCCGGACCTCGCCGGGGTGACCATGCGGGCGCTGGATCTTCATGGCAAATCGGCCAAGTTCGACATCTCGCTCTCCATGGAGGAGAACACGGAGGGACTCTCCGGCAACTTCGAGTACAACACCGATCTGTTCGATGCGACCACCATCGAGCGTTTCATCGGTTATTTCACCAGTCTGCTCAAAAACATCGCCGCCACGCCGAACCTCCCCCTGTCGCGCCTCCCGATTCTGAACGCCTCCGAACGGGAACGGCTGCTGGAGACCTGGAACGCCAACCACGTCGATCATCCCCACGCCGCTCTCTGCATTCATCAGCTGTTCGAGCATCAAGCCCAGGTCACCCCGGACGCCATCGCCCTGATCTGCGACGATGGCCGCAGGCTCACCTATGCCCAGCTGGACGAAAAAACCAACCAGCTGGCCCACCATCTGCGCGATCTTGGCGTAGGTCCGGACCGGCTGGTCGGGGTCTGCCTGGAGCGCAACCAGGAGCTGGTGGTGGCTCTGATGGCGATTCTGAAAGCCGGCGGGGCCTATGTCCCGCTCGACCCCAACTATCCGCCGGAGCGCATCGCCTTCATGCTCTCCGACATGGAACAAGCCGACACCTCCTCCGAAGGTCCGGTGCTGTTGACCCAGCAATCGATCCTCCCCCACCTGCCCGCCTCGCGGGCACGGGTGGTGAGCCTGGATGGTCCGATGGCCGCCCCCATCGCCGCGCACTCCACCAGCCGACCCGAACCCCTGGCCACCCCGAACCACCTGGCCTACCTGATCTACACCTCCGGCTCCACCGGTCTGCCCAAGGGGGTGGCCATCGAACACCACTCGACCGTCACCCTGATCCACTGGACCCGGACCTTCTATGAACGGGCCTGGTTCGAGGCGGTGCTGGCCTCCACCTCGATCTGCTTCGATCTGTCGGTGTTCGAGCTGTTCGTCACGCTCAGTTGGGGCGGTCGGATCATCCTGGCCCGCGACGCCCTGGCCCTGCCCAGCGTGGTCGAGGCCGGCCACCAGGTCACCCTGGTCAACACCGTCCCCTCGGCCATGGCCGCCCTGCTGCGCCTGGGGCCCCTGCCCGACTCGGTGCGGCTGGTGATCCTGGCCGGCGAACCCTTCAAGGATACCCTGGCCCACGCCATCTACGCCAATCCAGGGGTTTTGCATTTCGATAACCTTTACGGCCCCTCGGAAGACACCACCTACTCCACCTGCGCCCGCATCCCGGCGGATCTGCGGGGTTCGCCTTCCATCGGGCGACCGATCGCCAACACCAAGGCCTATATCCTGGATGCCCATCTGGAGCCGGTGCCGATCGGGGTGACCGGGGAGCTTTATTTGAGCGGCGACGGTCTGGCCCGCTGCTATCTCAACCGCCCGGAGCTGACCGACGAAAAATTCATCCCCAATCCGTTCCATTCCGAGGGGATGTACAAGCGCATGTACAAGACCGGCGATCTGGCCCGCTTCAAGCCGGATGGCTCGATCGATTTTCTGGGACGCCGGGACCATCAGGTGAAGATCCGGGGGTTTCGCATCGAGCTGGGGGAGATCGAAAACGCCCTGCAACAACATCCCGAGGTGCGCGAATCGGTGGTGGTGGTGCGCAGCGAGGGGACGAATGGCGAAAACCGTTATCTCGTCGCCTATGTGGTGCCTCGACCGGGATCGGCTCCCACGGTGGGGGATCTGCGCGCCCACTTGAAGAGCCGCGTGCCGGAGTTCATGGTGCCGGCGGTGTTCATGCTTCTGCCCGACGGTCTTCCCCTGACCGCCAACGGCAAGCTCGATCGCAAGGCCCTGCCCGATCCGGAACGAAGCCGCGAGGGGCTCTCCAGCCAGCTCGCCGCGCCCCAGTCCCACAAGGAGCAACTCCTGACCCGGTTGTGGAGCGAGGTGCTGGGCGTGGAGAAGGTGGGAATCCACGACAACTTTTTCGAGCTGGGCGGGGATTCGATTCTAAGCATCCAGATCGTCGCCCGCGCCCGTCAGGCGGGCATGGGGTTGACCCTGCGTCAGATCTTCCAACACCAGACCATCGCCGAGTTGGCCAGCGTGGCCAGTTTCGCCGAGGCGGTGCGGGCCGAACAGGGGATCGTCACCGGCGCGGTGCCGCTCACCGCCATCCAGCGCTGGTTTCTGGAACGCGCCACCGAAGCCCCCCACCATTTCAACCAGGCCCACCTGCTGGTCACGCCTCCCCATCTGGATCCGGAGGCGCTGCGTGGGGCCATCGGCGCGCTGCTGCACTGGCACGACGCCCTGCGGCTGCGTTTTTTCCGGGACCCCTCCGGCTGGCGCCAGGAGCTGGCAGAACCGGACGGGACCATCCCCTTCACCCGCGAGGATCTCTCCGCGCTCCCCGCCGACGGCTGGCACGCGGCCATCGAAACGCGCGCGTCCCAGCTGCAAGCCTCGCTCGATCCGAGCCGGGGACCGCTCCTGCGCGCCGCCCTTTTCCAGGGCGCGGACGACCAGCCGGGCCGGCTGCTCTTCATCATCCACCATATGGCCATCGACGGGATCTCCTGGCGCATCCTGCTGGAGGATCTCCAGACCCTGCTCGACCAGGCCGCGCGCCGCGAACCGTTCCAGCTTCCGGCCAAGACCACCTCGTTCAAGCAGTGGGCGGAACGGATCACCGCGCCGGCCCACCTGGAGACCCTGCGCGCGGAACTCCCCTATTGGCAATCCCTGGCCGATCGGACCTTTCTGCCGCTGCCGCATGACCAGGGGAGCCCGGATCAACCCAGCCTGACCGGCTCGGTGGCCCATCTGCGGGTCTCCCTCGATGCGGTCGAAACCAACGCCCTGCTGCACGAACTGCCAGGAGCGCTGCACGCCCGCATCAACGATCTGCTCCTCACCGCCCTGGCGCGCGCCTTGAGCCTCTGGTCCGGACGGAAAAACGGATCCTTCCTCATCGATCTGGAGGGGCATGGTCGCGAAGAACTGTTCGAGGATCTGGACATCTCCCGCACCGTGGGGTGGTTCACCGCGCTCTATCCGGTGGCCCTCGAGGCAGTGTCCGACGACTCCTGGCCCGCCGGAGCCCTGAACAGGGTTCAGGAACGACTCGCGGCGGTTCCGAAAAACGGCATCGGCTTCGGCCTGTTGCGTCATCTGCTTGACACCCCGTCGCGCCATCCGCCCACCGCCGAAATCAGCTTCAACTATTTCGGTCAGTACGATGGTCTGCTCGGCGACTCGAACCGCTTCACCCTGGCCCAGGAAGCCATCGGTCCCACCATCGACCCGCGCGCCCAACGCAGCCATCTTCTGGAACTGAATGGTTTTGTGGGCTCCGGCGTGTTGCACTGGGACTGGAGTTATGATCCGTGTCGCCATCATGCCGACTCGATTCAACGTCTGGGGGAACTTTTTCTGGTTGCATTCAGGGAAATGATCCAATATGGTCTGGAATCGGAATCTTTGCGCCAGCCGGCTGAAGATGCCGCGGAAACCAACCTGGATGGGGATGATCTGGATGCCTTGCTGGCTGAACTGAGTTAACGTTCGGATCCCCTGGCGCGAAAATTGCTTTCTATCTCCAACCACCCATCCCTTCTTCATGCTATCGAGCTCACTATGAAACAACCGATCAGATTCTCATGGGTTCTCTCTTCGCTGCTCCCCCTGCTGCTCGCCCAAACGCCGACCGCCCTGGCCGCCGGGAGTCTCCAGGAAGAGATCTTCAAAACCATGACCCCCACCCCGGAGGAGAAGATCGGTCCCTGGCCCATCATGGACGCGGTGAAAACCTCCCTGGAAAACGAAAGCAACGCCGATGTGATCATGGCCAAGGGGATGCGCGAAGTGGCCGCCGGCGAGTACCAGGAAAAGAGCGGCGCCTTCAACCCCACCCTGAACATCACCGTGGACAACGGCCAGTCCATCACCCCGGTCCCGCCGTGGGTGAACGACCAATACAATGCCCTCAAGCTCCAGGAAAATGCCCTGCCCGGCGCTTCGGCACCCGCCCTGATCCGCGCCCTGAACGCCAAGGCCGCCACGGATCCGACCAACTTCACCGCCACCGACTTGAAGGATCTCATCGAACTCAAGGAGATGGCCGGTGGACTGCGCTCCCTCTACGATGCCGGCATCGAAAAGAACAAACACGAAAGCACCGCCACCGCCTCCCTGAAGCAATACCATCGGGTCGGCGTGATCACCGAGCTTAAAGCCACGGCCATGCGCACCGATCCGGTCAACTACTACGACATCGCCTCCCAGGGCGCCGGGGCCACCAACATCGGCATCAGCGAACTGCGGGTCATCGTCCCCCTGCTCCGCAACAGCGGCTCGGATGCCTTTCAGGCCACCGTGGACGAAAAGGACAAGAAACTCGGCTACGAGGCCAAGCAGCAAGAGTACCGTCACGCCGTCTCCAACCGTATACGCACCGTGGCCAAGGCCTACTGGGACTACAAGGCGGCCATGGAAAAGCAGGATATCCTGCGCGTCTCCGAAAAAATGGTCACCAACTGGGCCGAAGCCGCCAAGGATCGCGCCACGGCACGCGGCAATCGCGGCAACAAGGATGAGGTGAACACCCTGTCCGCTCGTCTGGCCGCCGAATCGCTGGCCCTCGAGGAGGGCAAATCCAAGGTCTACGAAACCAAGAACACCCTGGCCGAGGCCATGGGCCTGTCGGTGGAAGAACTGAGCGCCAAAGGGTATCCCGCCGAGGAGTTCCCGAAGATCTCTGCCAACTTCGAGGACAAATCCCTCATCAAGCGCCTGATGCAGACCGCCCAGGGCGAACGCGCCGACCTGAAGGCTGCCAAACTGGTCGAGGATCAATCCAATGTCCAGCTCACCAAGGCCAAAAAGGATCTCATGCCCAAGCTGACCGCCGACGGCACCGTGGGCGTGATGGGCGGGGATGTTTCCGGCTCGACGCTGAACAACGTCGGCAAGGGGTTCACCGACAACACCGTCTCCCCCAACTGGAAGGTGAGCATGATCTTCGAATACCCCTTCGGCAACGATGCCGCCGAGGGGATGGTCAAGCAGCGCAGCATGGCGGTGATGCGTGACTCCATGCTGTTGGAAGAGAAAACCCGCACCGTGCAGATGAGCGTGAAGAAAAGCCTGAACGATCTCAAGCACGCCATCCCGAGCGTGGAGCTGGCGCAAAAGTCGATCCGCAATTACTGGCCGAGCGTCGAGGGTTCGCTGGAAAAATACAACGCCCAGCGCGATCGGGTCACCCTCACCACCCTGATGGATCTTCTGACCCTCGAAGAGAAGCTCAAGGACGCCCTCACCAAGAACATCGACGCCAAGAGCACCCTGGCCAAATCGGTGGTGGATGTCCGTTTCACCACCGGCACCCTGTTGCCCCCCGGCGATACCGACAATTTCGTGATCGAGAAGAAGGCGATCCTCACCCTGCCGTAACTTGCATGATGGGGGGAGAACCCCCTCACCCCCCGTACCATGGACCTCCCTTCGGGCGTTCCATGGTAACTTGCAGGCTGGGGGGAGAACCCCCTCACCCCCCGTACCATGGACCTCCCTTCGGGCGTTCCATGGTACACCAGCTTTTCAAACGCACCAAACCGAACGGGGAGTCCGGATCATCCGGGCTCCCCGTTCGTGTTTCCAGACCTGGCTTCACCGCCGCCTCACCCCCATCATCAAAGTTTCATGGACTTGCCGCATTCCCTTTGATAAGATCATCCCATCATCCCATCATCCCATCGCGAGGCATGACCAGGAGCGACCGAGCATGAGCGGCATCACCATCCCCTTCGATACCCTCGCCTTCGTCAAGGAACTGGAAACCGGTGGCATCCCCGCCCAGCAGGCCGAGGCCCAGGCGCGCGCGCTGGCGTCGGTGCTGAAGAAAGTGGAGGATTCCCACGAGCTGGCCACCAAGGGTGATCTGGAAACCACCAAAGCCGAAATCATCCGCTGGACCGCCGGCATGTTCATCGCCCAGACCGCGCTGCTGGTCGGCGCCCTGTTCGCGATGATGAAGCTGAACCAACCCGCCCCGTCCCCGCCCCAACCCGCGCCCGTGGCCCAAACCATGCCCGCGCCGGTTCAGGCCGAGCCGACCTTGCCCCTCCAGAGCGCACCGGTTCAGGTCGCGCCACGCCCGCCGACCCCGCCGATCCCGCGATGAACCCCTTTCCAATCCGCCCGACACCCCGCTCCCGTTCCTGCCAACCCGGCTGACCGCTCCCCAACCGCGCGACAGCGCGTCCCGACCACCCACCCGGCACGCCCGACCGCCCATCCACGAATCGCCACGATCGCATCTCTCCGTCGTGCATCAATCCGTGGTGCTGCCGATCGGGGGAGCGCCCAGATTCTGTTCCAGGGCCTGCACGGCAGCAAAGGCAGCCATGTTCACCAACCCTCGCACCGACACCGTGGAGATCATCACATGGGCCGGCAGGGCGGTTCCCAGCAGGATCGGACCCACGCGAATCCCGTTGCCCAGCGTCAGCAGCATGTCGCAGGAGATGTTGGCCGCGTCCAGATTGGGCATGATCAGCAGATTGGCCCGCCCTTTGAGTCGGGAACTGGGAAAGATCGCCTCGCGGATCTCGTCGCAGAGGGCGGCGTCGGCGCGCATCTCGCCATCGGCCTCCAGGTTCGGATCCATGCGGTGGATCAGGGTCAGGGCGTCGCGCATCTTGGTGGTGTGCGGGGCGCGGTAGGAGCCGAAGTTCGACGAGGAGAGCAGCGCCGCCCTGGGAGTCAGACCGAAACGGCGCAGTTGTCGTGCGGCGCGCAGGGTCATCTCCGCGATCTGCTCGGCGGTCGGATCCGCGATCACGTTGGTATCGGAGATGAAAAAGGTACCCGAATCGAGGATCACCCCGCTCAAGGCGGTGAAGTGGCCCACCCCGGCGGCGCGTCCGATCACGTCGCGAATCACCCGCAGATGGTCGCGGATCCGTCCCGAGGCCCCGCACAGCATCGCCTCGGCATCCCCCCGACGGGTCAGCAACGCGGCGGTGATGGTGGAGGAGTTGACGATCTCGCCACGGGCGATGTCCGGCGTGACCCCGCGCCGTTCCATGAGGTGGAGATACTCCTCGGCCAGGGCCTCGGTACGGGAGTCGGTGGACGGATCCACCAGTTCGTAGTCGTGATCCCGCTGCATGCGCAGACGCAGTTGCTGGATCTTGGGAAGGATCACCTCGGCGCGTCCCACCAGGATGGGACGGCAGATCCCCTCGGCGATCATCTCGTCGGCGGCATGCAGCACCCGTTCCTCCTCGGCCTGAGCCAGGGCCACCCTTTGGCGCGGATAGCGCCGGGCCCGTTCGAAGATCGGGCGCATCACCTGTCCGGAACGGAACACGAACTCGGAGAGCTGCTGACGATACGCTTCGAGGTTGGCGATCGGGCGGGTGGCGACGCCGCTCTCCATGGCGGCCTTGGCAGTGGCGGATGCCACCTCGACGATCAGGCGCGGATCGAACGGTTTGGGGATCAGGTACTCCGGACCGAACTGGAGATTCTCCTCGGCATAGGCGATGGCCACGGTATCGGGCACGGTGTAGCGTGCCAGATCAACCAGGGCCTGCACGCAGGCGCGCATGATGGCGCCGGTGACGCGCGAGGCACCCACGTCGAGGGCGCCTCGAAACAAAAAAGGGAAGCAGAGGACGTTGTTGACCTGATTGGGGTAGTCCGACCGTCCGGTGGCGATGATGGCATCCGGGCAGACGCTTCGGATCTCGTCCGGGGTGATCTCCGGGGTGGGATTGGCCAGCGCGAACACCAGCGGTTGCGGGGCCATGGTCTGGACCATGGCCGGGGTGATGGCGCGAGGACCGGAGAGTCCCAAAAACAGATCCGCGCCGACCATGGCCTCGGAGATGTGACGAACGTTGCGGCTGGTGGCATAGACCCGCTGTTCCGGGGAGAGGTCGGTGCGATCCACATGCAGCACGCCGCCCAGATCGGAGACGGTGATCTGGGAGAGCGAGACCCCCAGCTCCACCAGGAGGTTCAGACAGGCGATCGCGGCGGCGCCCGCTCCGGAGACCGCCACATTGATCTCGTCGAGCCGCTTGTTGACGCAGTGCAACCCGTTGATCACCGCCGCGGCCACCACGATGGCGGTGCCGTGTTGATCGTCGTGGAACACCGGAATCTTGAGGCGTTCGCGCAGTTTGGATTCGATCATGAAACACTCGGGGGCGCGGATGTCCTCGAGGTTGATCCCGCCGAAGGTAGGTTCCAACGTGGCGACGATCTCCACGAAGCGGTCCGGATCCCGTTCGTTGATCTCCAGATCGAACACGTCGATGCCGGCGAATTTCTTGAAGAGGGCCGCCTTGCCCTCCATCACCGGTTTTCCGGCCAGGGGACCGATGTTTCCGAGCCCGAGCACCGCCGTGCCGTTGGTGATCACGCCGACCAGGTTGGCCCGTCCGGTGAGTTCCGCGGCCTCGGCGGGATTGGCGATGATCGCCTCGCAGGCGGCGGCGACGCCGGGTGAGTAGGCCAGCGACAGATCCCACTGGGTGGCCATGGGCTTGGTGGGCACCACCGAGACCTTGCCCGCCGGCTTGGCGCGGTGGTAGGCCAGCGCGCTTTCTTTCAGATGTTCGTCCATGACTGTGCGTCCATCAAATTCAGGAAGGCCGATCCGATCCCATTCCCGCCAGATCGTGTTGGAACCGGGCCTGGAAGCGCTCTTTCTGCGCCGGGGTCATCAACAGATCCCCCTGGCCGCTCTTCCCCTGGCGGATGAACGAGGAGAGCTGATAGCCCCGATCCAGGGCCAGGCCGGTGGTATGGTCGAACTGGGGCTCATGTTTTTTCATGAAGGCGAACCCGCACCGCTCGGCGATCACCGGGATCCGTTCCGGATCGAGCGACAGACCGCAGAACTCGGCCACGCGGCGCACGGTGCCCGGCAGATCGGCGATCACCGCCTCGTAGCGCAGAAACAGCACGTTCGGATCATCGCGATGTTCCCACCAGCCGCGCACATGATCGAACCAGGATTGGAACTGCACCTCTCCGCGCATGAACCGCTCGAAAAACGCCTCGAAGCTGCCTCGAAACGACAGATGCGAGCGGTAGAAGTGGAAATAGGAGACCAGCACGTCCTGGCCGTCGCGCATCACGTAGATGTATTTCCCGCGTTTTTTCGGGGTGTCCGCGTAGGCCAGATGGCACTTGAAGACCCGCGGCGAGGGCATGGCGTTGAAATAATCCATGGCGGCCCGCGGATTGGACATGATGCGCCGCTCGAACCAGGGGACCACCATGCCGATGTGCTGAAAATCCATGTTGCCGTCGGTGGTCATCTGGTAGAGCATCATCTGGGTCAGCGTGGTGCCGGAACGGGGATAGGTGACGACGAAGATGTCGTCGGGCCGATCCTCGAGTTCATAGGCCACGGTGCGTTTCAGATCGATCTGTACGGCGACGGTCTCCAACAGCTCGGCCAGTCCGCGCAGGGCACCACTGACCCCACCGATCAGGCGATTGGCGGTGCGCTGAAAAGGGGTGTTCATCCCGGTGTTTCCATGGTGCGTTGGGGAGAGTGGTGCCTCCGGTAACGCCGGGGGACGAGACTCCCCCGGCGGGAACGACGCGCCTGTCCGGTTCACGACAGGCGCCACGGCGTATCACAACGGCTTGGTCAGGGTCAGGGCGACGATCGAGCCTTGCGGACGATCCTCGGCGCCGAACTCCTTGATGGCCCGCAACGACACCACGCTTTTCAAGAAGGGGACGGTCGCCGACACCTCGGGGCCGATGCCGAACACCCGATCGTGCACGGCGGGATCGCCCACTGCGGCGGAGCCCCTGTCATCGGTCACCTGCCACTGGGCATAGCCGGCCAGCCCCAGCTCCACCAGATCGCTCACCTTGCGGCCCACGCCCCACTCGAAATGGAAGTCGTCGCCCAACCGCAGATCGGTATCATCCTTCTTGGAGTGGATCTCGTAGCGGGAGAGCAGCGACATGGACCAGAGTTTCCGGGCATCCGGATACCAGGTGCCGCCCAGGGTGAGCATGAGGGTGTAGAAATCCTTGCCCGGCGAGGCGGAATTGGTTTTGTCGTAGCGTCCGGTGGGCAGGTAGGCCCCGACCGCCGCCGCCGCGTCCCACTGGGCGCCATGCCAGGAGAGCAGCAACGGTTCGATGGTGATGTCGCCCAGGCCGAACCGGTCGAAGTCCAGGCCGCCGCCGACGTTGTTCAGGTCCAGATCGGTGTTGACCAGCGGCACGATGATGTCCATGCCATAATCGGCGCCCAGGAACTTGTTCGGGGTCATCCAGATGAGCCGATTCACCGTGGCGACCACATCCAGATCGAGCCCGACCGGCTGGTTGTTGCCTTGGTTGTCCTTGAGTTTGGTGGCGCTGTAGACGGCGTTGTACCACCGCCAGTAGAGTCCGGGCGGCGGCAGGGAGGCCGCCTTGATCCCCTCCACCCCATGCACGTAGTGTCCCTGTTCTCCGGCGGCCCGGGCATCGGACTGCAACGCAAGACCGGTGGCGCACACCCCGGCCAATGCCATGGTTTTGAATCGGTTCATGATCACGCCTCGCGCTCCGTTCATTGCGATTAATAAAAGTCATGGAATGGTTCGCGCCCATCCGGTCCCTTCCCAAGGGATCATCTTGCAAGATCGCTCCCCACCACGTCAATGGCACAAATTCCCAACACCCCATTCTCAACCTCGGGAAAGGCGCATGACCGGCATGGACATGTCATCGGATCCGGACCATGATGGAAGTCCCGATTCCCGCATCCGCCAAACCATCTTCCCAAAGGGGGCAATCATGGCCGAATTCACCATCACCGGCGAGATCGATCCGTTCTTGCATGTATCCCTGCGCCAGGGGGAGTCGATCCTGGCCGAATCCAACGCCATGGTGATGATGGAGGAGTCCCTGACCCTGGACGGGTCCCTGGGCAACCAGGGGGTGTTTGGGGCCATCATGCGCCGGATGGCCAACGAGGAGACCCTTTTCCAACAGAAAATCACCGCCAAGACCGGTCCGGGCGATGTGTTGCTGGCCGCGCCATTTCCCGGCGGCATGCATCTTCTGGAGATCGGACCCCGGCAGTTCAACCTGGCCGACGGGGCCTTTCTGGCCTGCGAGTCCGGGGTGACGGTGACGAACGCCATGCAGAGCCTGGGCCATGCTTTTTTCGGCGGCACTGGGGGATTCTTCATCCAGACGACCGAGGGGAAGGGGAAGCTGGCCGTGGCCGCCTTTGGCTCGGTGTTCCTGCTCGATGTCAAGCCCGGCCAGCCGATCACCATCGACAACGAGCACATCGTCGCCTGGGAAACCTCACTCGATCACGAGATCACCACCCCCAACAGCGCCCGAGGCATGCTGGGCGGTCTGCTGAGCGCGGCCACCAGCGGCGAGGCGGTGGTATTGCGGTTTTCCGGCCAGGGTCAGATCCTGCTCGCCTCGCGCAACAAGAAAACCCTGCTCGCCTGGCTGGCCGCGAACCTGCCAACCCCCACGAGCGCATCCTGAAAACCAGGGGGATGCAGGATCCGGCAAAAAAGATGGAGCGCGGCATGTGTGCAGGTTTGGAATCTTCGCCCCCTCCTTTCGAATCCGACAAGGAGCGTCAGGAGCGTCGCGACCGCGTGGCGCAGAGGATTCGGGCCGAATTGACCGACATGCTCGGCGCCGCGCCCTCCAGCCGGGAGAGTTTCCATGACCTGGGGCTGAACTCCCTGCAACTGTCCCGATTGGGAAGCCGCCTCGCGGCGGACGCCGCCGTGGCCCTGCGCCACCCTTCGATCGACCAGTTGAGCGATCATCTCTCCCAGGCCCCTTCCGCGCCGCGCCTCCCGCCGCCCCCCGCCCCGCCCCCTCCGGGTCGCGGCATCCCGCAACTCTTCAACCAGCAGGCATGCTTTGCCTGGCACGAAACCGCGACCGACTCCGCCTTCCTGCATCTGTGTCTGCCGATCCGGATCCTCTCCCCGGTGGATCCGATCGCCCTGGAAGGGGCCCTGCAAAACCTGGTCACCCGCCATGCCGCCTTGCGGACCCGCTTTTACCGGCAGGGAGGCGAACCGGTGCAGAGGGTGGACGAAAACCGCGCCGTCCATCTGGAGACGGTCACCGTCCAGATGGCCCCATGGCCGGAGGTGACCGCCCGGATCCAGGCGGCGGCGCGACGACCCTTCGATCTGGCTCGCGATCCCCTGGTGCGGGGGCATCTGTTCACGCGCGGATTTCACGATCATCTGCTGCTGATCGTCGCCCACCACATTGCCGTGGATGCCACGGCCTTCGCCATTCTGATCCACGAACTCTTTCCCGGTTACGCGGCGCGACTCGCCGGCGAACGCCTCCGCCCGCCCGCCGAGGGCTGGACGATGGCAGCGTTCGCCCAGTGGCAAACCGCCCGTCTGGCCGGTCCCGAGGGGGAGCGCGCCTGGCACCACTGGCGCGAACGGCTGGCGAATGATCCGCCCCTGGTCCACCTGCCCACCGATCACCCCGGCGGGTCGCCCACCCGCCACCAGGGGGCGTGTCATCCCATCCACCTGGAGCCCACCCTGGTACACGCGCTGCGCAATCTGGCGAAACGGAAAGGGGTGACACTCTACATGCTGCTGCTGGCCGGCCTCGGGCTCCTGTTGCACCACGCCTCGGGACAGAACGACATCCTGGTGGCCACCCACACGCAGAATCGGGAGATGCCGGAATGGGCCGATCTGGTCGGATACCTTGCCGACACGGTGGCGATCCGGACCAAAATCTCGGCGACCGACCGGTTCCCCACCCTTTTGCAGCGGGTCCGGGAGGCGGTGACGGATGCCCTGGCGTTTCAAGGGATTCCGATGACGTGGCTTGAAGGACGGCTGAAGCTCCAACGGGAGACGCTTTGCAACATCTGGTTCACCATGCTGCCGCTTGCGCTTTACGGCGACATGGCGCCGCTCTTCTCCGGGCGCACGGAATCCCCGATCGAACGCGGGGGGCTGCGTCTGATGGCCGCGCCCGATCTTCTGCCCGCCTGGCTGGGGGTGTGGTATGATCTTGAATGGGGTCTGCTGGAAGAGACGGATGCGGTCTCCGGCACCCTGACCTACCGCACCGACCGGTTCGAAGCGAACACCATCGCGCAGCTGGCCAGAAATTTCCAAACCCTTCTCCAGGCGATCGTGGCGCATCCGGACCAGACCATCCCCGAACTGACGCAGGCCATCCCAAAGACGGCATGAGCCCGGACAACTCCGCCCCGATCGTCGGGGGACATGGCCCGTGGGCGTTTCTGGACAAGTAGACATAACCGCGACATGTTGATATAACATCAACGACTCTTCCATGGAGCGTTACGATGTCCGATGGGATCCATCCGTCATTCCCCTTTCTGCGCGGGCGCGTGGCCATGGTCACCGGGGGCGCCTCGGGCATCGGCCTGGCGGTTGCCCTGGCCCTGGCCGAGGCCGGCGCCAGGGTGGTGATCGGCTCACGTCACGCCTCGCAACGTTCCGGCCTGTCCGAACGGTTCCCCAAGGGGGAGGCGATCCTGGTTCTGGATGTGGATCTCGGCGCCACGGATCAGGTGGAATCCTTTTACCGCGCCTCGGTCGAAACCTTCGGCGCGATCGACATCCTGGTCAACGCGGCGGGAATTTTTCCGGAACATCCCCTCTCCGATCATCCGGACGCGTTGTGGGACGAGGTGCTGGAGGTGAACCTCAACGGCGTCTACCGCACCTGCAAACGGTGCCTGCCGGAGATGATCCGACGCCAATGGGGACGCATCATCAACATCGCCTCCACGGCGGCCTCGGTTGGCGCGGCCACCTATCCGGCCTATTGCGCCTCCAAGGCGGGAGTGGTGGCCCTGACCCGCTGCATGGCCCTGGAAGGGGCGGCCCATGGGGTGACCTGCAACGCGATCAGCCCCGGTTGGGTCGAAACCGACGCGGCGCGACGCGCCATCGCACAGACCGCCCGAACGGAAGGACGCGATCCGGTGGCCTATCTGAACGAGATCAAACAGACCAATCCGCAACAACGGATGATTCAACCCGCCGAAATCGCCAACCTGGTGCTGTTCCTGTGCCAGGAGGGGGCGAAGGGGATCACGATGCAGGATCTCACCGTGGCGGCGGGCTCCTTGTGGTAACGACACGACAGGCACGAACGCCTTCCGGGGGGAGACGGCGATCGAGATGGAACGCGTGGTGGGGCAATGCGGGAACTCCCTGACGATCACACGATTTTGCACCTCTTCGAGAAACAGGTCGAACGCACCCCGAACGCGATCGCGCTGATCGACGGGGATGTGTCGGTCTCCTATACCCGGTTGAACCGGCTCGCCAATCACCTGGCCCATCGGCTGAACCACGGGGAAATCGGACCAGAACTGCCGGTCGGCATCTGTCTGGAAAGCTCGCTGCATCTGGCGGTGGGGCTGCTGGCCATCCTGAAATCCGGGCATGGCTATCTCCCTCTCGATCCCGCCTACCCCCTGGAACGCCTCTCCCACATGCTGGCGGACTCTGGTTGCCCGGTGCTGTTGACGCAACGAAAATTCCTCACCGCCCTGCCGACCCAGGCCTTGCGGGTCCACTGCCTGGAGGAGGACAAAACCCTCGAAGCGCGAGAACACCCGGACAACCCGGCGTCCAACGTCACGCCGGAGTCGCTGGCCTATATTCTCTACACCTCCGGCTCCACCGGCCAGCCCAAGGGCATCGCCATGCCCCACCGTCCCCTGGTCAACCTGATCCACTGGCAGATCGGCAACGCCGCTTCGCACGATCCCAGGCGCACCCTGCAATTCACGCCGATCAGCTTTGATGTCTCCTTCCAGGAGTTCTTCTCCACCTGGTGTTCGGGCGGCACGCTGGTCACGATGCCGGCGATGCTGCGACGCGATGCGCGCGGACTGTTGCGGTTTCTGGTGGAGAAACGAATCGACCGGCTGTTTCTCCCCCCGGTCGCGCTGCATCAACTGGCGTTGGCGGCCATCGACACCGAGACCGTCCCCAGCGCCCTGCAAGAGGTGATCACCGCCGGCGATCAACTCCAGATCACCCCGGCCATCGTCGAGTTCTTCACCTATCTCGCCGACTGCCGGCTGATCAACCAGTATGGCCCCTCGGAAACCCATGTGGTGACCGAATACCCCTTAAGCGGCCCGCCGGCCAGCTGGCCCAGGCTCCCGCCCATCGGACGTCCCATCGCCAACAGTCAGATCCTGCTGCTGAACGACAAGCTCCAGATCGTGCCCAAAGGCGAGCGCGGCGAACTTCACATCGGCGGATTGGTCCTCTCCAACGGCTACTGGCAGCGTCCGGAACTCAACCGTGACCGCTTCATCCCCAATCCGCACGGTCCGGGCCGGCTCTACAAGAGCGGAGATCTGGCCCGTTTGCTTCCGGATGGTCACTACGAATTTTTGGGACGGCTGGATCATCAGGTCAAGATTCGCGGTTTCCGCATCGAGTTGGGCGAGATCGAATCCCGGCTCGCCCAACACCCGCTGGTGAGCGAAGCGGTGGTCGTGGCTCAGGAGGATGCCAACCATGACAGGCGGCTCATCGCCTATGTGGTGCCCCGACTGGCGGCTGGCACCCCCGAAATCATGCGCGCGGGCGAGGAGCATGTCCACCACTGGCAACGAATCTGGGACGAGGCCTATCGCACCGCGGGACAGACCTGGGACGACGATTTCCATCTGGGGGGCTGGAACGACAGTTATACGGGGGGCAGCCTGCCGGAATCCCAGGTGCGGGAGTGGGTGACCCTGGGCGTGACGCGGATTCTGGCGTTGTCGCCGCGTCGGGTTCTGGAGATCGGTAGTGGCACGGGGTTGTTGTTGTTCCGCATCGCGCCGGTCTGCGCCCGCTATGTGGGCACGGACATCGCCACCGAGGGGATCGAATTCATACGGCAACGGCTGCGCACCAAGCCCTGGGGCGGTTCGGTCACCCTTTTCGCGGCGGCGGCGGATAGCCTGCCCGCCATCGACCCGGTGGATACGGTGATCTTGAACGGGGTGATTCAGTTCTTTCCAGGGGTGGATTATTTTTTCACTGCCCTGGAAAAGATCCTGACCCTGGTTGAACCCGGCGGCCAGATCTTTCTGGGGGACATCCAGAGCCAGACGTTGCTGGAACTGTTCCACACCTCGGTCCAGCTGTATCAGGCCCCGGACCATCTGACCGTCGGCGAGCTTGACCAGCGCATCCGCGAGCGCATGAGCGAGGAGAAAAAGCTGCTGTTCAGCCCGGAGTTCTTCGCCGCGCTGCCCGACCGCTTCCCACGCATCGGCCAGGTGGAGATCCGGTTGAAACCGGGTCGGGTGGTCAACGAACTGACCCGGTTTCGTTTCGACGTGACCCTGCATGTGGAAAAACCGCGGATCCGCCCCACCCGGGAGCCGGTTTGGACCCCATGGCGGGAGGAACGCGACTCCTGGGAGCGCCTGCGCGCGCACCTGACCGAAAACGCCCCGGAGTTTCATGCCATCTCCCAGGTTCCCAATGCCCGACTCTGGATGGATGCGCAGGCCATGAAGGCGTTGGCCTCGAGTGATCCCACCCGGACGATCGGCGCCCTGAAGGCGGGCATCCCTCCGGGTGGGATCGAGCCGGAGGCGTGGTCCGACCTGGTGGCGGAGCTGCCCTATCGGGCCCATGTGTGCTGGTCGGATGCCAGCCATCCGGGCCATTACGACGTGCTGCTGCAACGCACCGACTCGCCGGTCACCGTACACGCCGGGCTTTTTCCCGGTTTGCGAACGGTGCATGCCGGAACGTGGACGACCTCCACCAACGACCCCCTGAAAAGCCGCGAGGCCCTGGTTCCCAAGCTGCGTCACTACCTCAGGCAGAATCTGCCCGATAGCATGCTGCCCGCAGCATTCGTCTTCCTGGAGTCGTTCCCGCTCACCGCGAGCGGCAAGGTGGATCGTCGCCGCCTGCCCCTGCCCAAGCCGGAACGGCCCGCGCTCGAACACCCCTTCATCCCGCCCAGAACCGCCACCGAAGAGAAGCTGGCGACGATCTGGGCCGAGATCCTCAACATCCACCCCATCGGCAGGACGGACAGCTTCTTTGATCTGGGGGGGCACTCCCTGTTGATCATGCCGCTGCTCGCGCAGGTGCGCGATTGCTTTCAGGTGGAGGTGCCACTCACCCGGCTGTTCGAAAACCCGACCATCGCCGGATTGGGAGCGGCCATCGATGACGCGCCCCATGACGATACCCCGCGAACCACCTTGTCGGCGGTCACGGTTGGTGAACTGCAATCCCTCGTCCATCTGCCCGAAGAGATCCGCGCCCATGAAGCGTCCGCGCCGCCGGTCTCCATGCCCGAACGGATCTTCCTGACCGGGGTCACCGGCTTTCTGGGGGCTTTTCTGCTCGATGAACTGCTGCGCCAGACTCGGGCGCGGGTTTACTGTCTGGTGCGTGGCTGCAAGACGCCGGGAAAGGCCAGACAGCGCCTGTTGCGCCATTTCAAACAGTACGGACTGGTCGATCTCATCGACGATCAGACCCTCGACCCACGCATCATTCCGGTGCTCGGCGATCTCTCCCTGCCGCTTCTGGGGTTGAGCGAAGCGGAATTCGCCACCCTCGCCCACGAAATCGAGGTGATCTACCACCTGGGAGCCGAGGTGAATCTTCTCTACCCCTTCCCGGCCCTCCAGGCGGCCAACGTCGGGGGAACCGTGGAAATTCTCCGTCTGGCGACCCGGCACAAAACGAAACCGGTTCATTATACCTCCACCCTCGGCATCTTCGAATCCACCGCATTCGTGAACCATGCGGGCATTCCGGAAGCGGTACGGCTGGAGGCGGATACGCCCATCCACGGCGGTTATGCCCAGAGCAAATGGGTGGCCGAACAACTCTTGAACGAGGCACGCGCGCGCGGCGTGCCGGTTTCGATCTACCGCCCCGGCGGGGTGATCGGCCACAGCCGCACCGGTCGAACCGACACGGACAGCATCGTCATCGGCTTGTTGCGCCACTTCCTGCGCCAGGGGGCCATCCCGAATCTGGAGGCTCCGATGGACATGGTGCCCGTGGATTACGTATGCCAGGCCATGATTCATCTGTCGCTGCGCGCCGTCACGCCGGAGCGGGTGTTCCATCTGGTCCATCCCGATCCGATCTCCCTGCCCGGTTTGGCGGCAGCCTTGAATGAACTGGGCCATGCCGTGACCTTGACCGATTATCCCGCCTGGTTGGCCCGGTTGCAGGGGATGGAGATCCACGCCGCGGAGAATCTGTTCGGTCCGATTCTTTCCGTTCTCACCGGTGGCATGGCCGGAACCGATCTGAGCTATTTCGAGATCTCCTCGATCGGCATGCGTTTCCGGTGCGACAACGCCTTGCAGGGCTTGTCCGGCAGCCGCATCACCTGCCCACCCCTCGACACGGCACAGCTGCGGATCTATCTGCGCTTCTTGCAGACCCGTTTTCCCTCCATTCACCCAAGATCCGAGGCAGACCGGTCATGATCTGGTTTGGTGCCGTCATTCTGGGCGCTTCCATCGTGGCCGCCGTCAAGGCACGCCAGGCCAATCGCCTCCGAACGCCCCCTCCCAATTCACCGCCCAAGAGTACCGGAAAAAAAACGCCCGCCGCCCAGCCGACCAGCCAGCCTCCCGTGGCGGATGCGGTGGAGGTCGATGAAAACAGGGCGCGTCAGACCCAAGAAAAGATCGTCAATCAAAACCTGACCGCCGCCGGCAGCTCCCTGGCCCTCTCCGTCCTGAGCAACATGGCCGGCGTTCCGATGCTCGACAAACTGGCCATTCCAGGTCTCATCTACGTCGGCACCCCCCTGACCGAGGATGGTCTGCGCGCGATCTTCAAGGAGAAGAAAATTCGCGCCTCCATCCTGGACATGGTATCCATTGCCGCGATGCTGGGAACCGGCAACATCTTCGCCTGCTCCCTGGCGGTGACGCTGTTGATGGGCAGCGACAAGCTGCTCCTGAAAACCCGTGACAACTCGCGCAAGAAAACCATCCACATGTTTGTGAAGCAACCCAAACATGTTCTCATCCTGCGCAATCACATCCAATGCGAAATCCCCATCGAACAGGTCAAGGTCGGGGATACGGTGATCGTTCATGCCGGAGAGTACATTCCCACCGACGGCATCATCCTGCAGGGGGATTGCAGCGTGGACCAGCATCAACTCACCGGCGAAGCCAAACCGGTCGAGAAAACCGTCGGCACGTTGGTCTTCGCCGGCACCATGCTGATCTCCGGACGCATCCACTACCGGGTGGAGAAAGCCGGGGAAGATACGGTGATCGCCCAGTTGGGCGAGATCCTCAATCGAACCGCCAACTACGAATCCGCCATCCAGTCGCGCGGCGAGACCATCGCCGACGAGGCGGTCCTGCCGACCATCGTCATGAGCGGCCTGGCCCTGACAGCCGGCATCCCCCAATCCCTGGCGGTCCTGAATGCCGGTTTCGGCTACAACATGCGCCTGATCGCACCTCTGGGCATGTTGAATTTTCTCACCATTGCCGCCAACGAGGGGATTCTGATCAAGGACGGACGTTCCCTGGACCTGTTGGGCAAAATCGATACCGTGGTCTTTGACAAGACCGGCACGTTGACCCTGGTGGAGCCGGAAATCGTCCAGATTCGCCCCACCGACTTCCATCCCGAACACGAGATCCTTCGTTACGCCGCCGCGTGCGAGTACCGTCAGACCCACCCGATCGCCAAGGCGATCCTTCAAGCCGCCAAAGAACGCCACATCGACCTTCCCCCCACCGAGAACATCCAATATGAGGTGGGCTACGGCATCCAGGCGGAATTCGAGGGACAGGTGGTCAAGGTAGGCAGCAACCGGTTCATGCAAATGGAGGGGATCGCCACGCCGGCGGATCCGCATGGCCATGCCGACAATGGCGGCGAACTTGGTTCATCGTTCGTTTATGTGGCGGTGAACGACCGGTTGTCGGGCATCATCGAACTGCGGGTGAAGGTGCGCCCGGAGGTCAAATCCCTGATCAAGGTGTTGCACGCGCAGGGCAAGCAGCTGGCCATCGTCTCCGGGGACCATGAACAGCCCACCCGAATGCTCGCCCGGGAGCTGGGCATCGAGCGTGTTTTCGCCGAGGTGCTCCCCGAGGACAAGGCCAAGCTGGTCATCCGCCTGCAACAGGAGGGTCGTTCGGTCTGCTTTGTCGGCGATGGCATCAACGACGCCATCGCCTTGAAAAAGGCCCATGTTTCGGTCTCTCTTTCCGGCGCCACCACCGTGGCCAGGGACTCGGCGCAGATCGTGCTGATGGGAGGGGACTTGAACCAGTTGCTGCCTTTGTTTGAACTGGGCGCCGAGTTCGACCGGAACATGAACGCCAGTTTCATGACCACCCTGGTACCTGGTCTCATCTGTGTGGGGGGTGCCTTCTTCCTGCGTTTTGGAGTACTGACATCGATCATGCTCTACAATACCGGGTTGGTGGCCGGGGTTGGCAATGCCATGTTGCCTCGTTTGAAACGAATCGGGCATACGGATCAGACCCAAGGATAAGCCAGCCTTCAGGGACGACGGTTACAGGGAGCGGAGGCCGGGGACCCAAGCCCCCCTCACTGTCGCAGGGGACCGGGGACCGCAAGATCCCCGGCGGAGGTGCGGAGGCAGAGCCTCCGTAGTTTTTTCTTTATCTTTTATTATCCAATGTCTTTTATCTTTTAGCGCGATCTCAAAAAAGCGTTTTTTCGCGTCTCTTGCGAAAAAACGCTGCGCGCAGCCTTGGCAGCGGGAACGTTTCGCGCCTTTGGCGAAACGTTCCCGCGAACATGGCCCAAAAAGCAGGCCCCAAAAATCGCCTGGACACAAATACCCCCCGGAGGCGCCTGGACCCCGCCAACCGGGCGAGAACGACTTTTTGAAACCCTCCCTTGAAAGACCCGTCGTAAATGTGAACCGATGCTGGTGATCAAGCGGCAATTGCGCTATCATGCAAACCTGAACGTTGAATCTGAATTTGCGCCCTCTTCTGGAAATCCCATCATGAAATTATTGGAATTTTTCAATCGGGAACTGGAAATCTCCAAATCCTCCATCCTGGGCAGCACCACCATCGCGGGCGCAGCCAGCGCGGTTCTGCTGGCGGTGATCAACTCGGGCGCGGAAATGGCGGCCAACCAGGAGATGAAAGATCACTATTTCTGGATCTTCATCGCCTCGTTCCTGCTCTTCTTCATCACGAAAAAATTCGCCCTGAGCGCGGCATCCGTGGCAGTCGAGGCTGCGGTGCGCAAGGTGCGCATCCGCATCGCCGACAAAATCCGCCGTTCGGAGCTATCCTTTGTCGAAAACATGGGACGCTCCAGCATGTTCACCCGCCTCACCCAGGACGCCAACCTCATTTCTCAATCGGCGGTGATCATCATCAACGCCAGCCAGTCGGCCATCGTGCTGGTCACCACCCTGATCTACGTGGCTTGGCTCTCGCCGGTGGGCTTCCTCATCATCACCGTGGCCCTCGGCACCGGCAGCATCCTCTATCTGGCCAACAACCGCAAGAACGCCGATGCCTTCGAAGCGGTCAACCGCAAGGAGTCGGAGTTCTTCGACGCCTTGAACCACCTGTTGAGCGGCTTCAAGGAGGTCAAGGTCAACACCAAGAAGAGCGACCGGCTGTTCGAGCACATCGAACGCATCTCGGTGGAAACCGAACAGCTGAAGGTGACCTCGGGATTGCGCTTCGTGGTCGATTTCATGTTCTCCCAGGTCTCCTTCTACCTGCTTCTGGCCATCATCGTCTTCATTCTGCCGCAACTCGAACCCACCCACTACACCATCGTCATCAAACTCACCGCCTCGACCCTGTTCATCATCGGTCCGGTGAACCTGCTGGTGGGCGCAATCCCGATCTTCACCCTGGCGGATGTGGCGGTGCGCAACCTCTACAAGCTCGAAAGCGAACTCGATGCCCAGGGACTGAGCGACCAACCCTTCAATGTCCGACTGGCCAACCGCATGGCCGCCTTCCAGGATATCCGCTTCGAAAACGTCACCTTTGCCTACGACGCCAAAGAGTCAGGCGGCGAATTTTCGGTCGGACCGCTCAACTTCTTCATCAAACGCGGCAACATCCTGTTCCTGACCGGCGGCAACGGCAGCGGAAAATCCACGGTGCTCAAGGTGATCACCGGCCTCTACTACCCGGTGTCGGGTCGCATCCTGATCGACGGCGTGCCGGTCAACCGCGCCAACTATCCGGAGTTCCGCAACCTGTTCTCGTTGATTTTCAGCGATTTTCACCTCTTCGATCGCCTCTACGGCCTGGAGGACGTGGACGAGGATACCCTGGACGAACTGCTGCGGCTGATGCAACTGGAGAACAAAACCAGCTATCAGGACGGTCACTTCACGGACATCAACCTCTCCACCGGTCAAAAGAAGCGTCTGGCCTTCATCGCCGCCACGCTCGAAGACAAACCAGTCAACATCTTCGACGAGTGGGCCGCGGATCAGGATGCCACCTTCCGGGCCTTCTTCTACGAAAAGATCCTGCCCGATATGCGCGCCAGAGGAAAAACCCTGATCTGCGTCACCCATGACGATCGCTACTTCCACGAATGCGACCATCTGATCAAGATGGAGATGGGCAAGGTGGTGATCGACGACGACCACGCGGGGCCCACCGCATGACACAACTGTTCTCCCTGCCCTACGCGGGCGGCAACGCCTATGCGTTTCTGGGGCTCGGCAAACATGTGGATGATTTCATCCGCACCGTTCCCCTCGAACCACCAGGACGGGGACGGCGCGGTCAGGAACCGCTGCTCACCTCCATCGAGGCCATCACCGAGGATCTGGCCAACCTGATCCACGCCCGTCTCGAGGGGCCCTACGCCCTGATCGGCCACAGCCTGGGGGCCTATCTGGCCAACCTGGTGATCCGCCGCCTGATCAGGATGGGCGTCGAACCTCCCCGCCATCTGTTCGTGTCGGGTGCGGCGGGACCCACGCGACCCAAAAAGAAAAAACTCATCCACGGCCTCTCCAAGGAGGCGTTTTTGGCCGAAGTGAGCCAGTACGGCGGACTGCCCCGCGAGGTGCTGGCTCATCAGGAGCTGATCGACTACTTCGAACCGATCCTGCGCGCCGATTTCCAGGCGGTCGAGACCCACCACTACCAGCCGTCCGACCCCCTGCCCGTGCCGATCACCGCCCTGACCGGAGCCAGGGACACCATCGTCACCCTGGATCTGGTGCGGCTGTGGCAGGCCGAGACCCGCCATCCCCTGATCATCGAACACTTTCCAGGGGATCACTTCTTTATTTTCGAAGAGTGGCCACGCATCGGCGAGATCGTCTCGAAAACCCTGCTGGCGGGGTAATGCCGGCGTGATCCGCGTGCTTGCCGCCGACAACGCCACCCCGCTCCCGGAGTCCCTTCGGGAAGAACTGCTGACCTCCCTTCCCGCCGCGATGCACCCCACGATCCAACGCTACAAGCGCTGGCAGGATCGTCAGGCCGCGCTGCTGGGGAAATGGCTGGTGCGACAGGCGCTGCTCGCCGAACACCATCCAGGCCACACCCTGGAATCCTGGCGCCTGGGTCCGTTCGGCAAACCGAGCGTGGCAGAGGACATTTTCTTCAACCTCTCCCATACCGATGGTCTGGTCCTATGCGCCGTGACCCGTGTTGGTGAAATAGGCATCGATTGCGAACGGATCCGCCCGCTCGACCTGCATGATTTCGAACGGCTCTTCCCCCGCGATGCGTGGAAGGAGATCGAAGCGGCGACGGAGCCGTTTCTCGCCTTCTTTAACGCCTGGACACGCGGCGAAGCACTCCTCAAGGCCGATGGCCGGGGACTCTCGTTTCCCCTGGAGCACCTGCGCATCACCGGCAATCGGGGCACCGTGGAGGAGAACGGCAACCACTGGTCGATCCTGCCGGTCGCGGTGCCGATTGGATGGTGCTGCCATGTGGCGCTGGCCACTCCAAAGAGAGGGCCCGCGCCGCCACCCCCCACGTTTGAGGATCAAGATCCACCGATCACACTGGAGCCCCTATGGAAATCGGCTATTTGAGTGTCGGAACACCGCCCAAACCGCTGACGGAACGGTTCGGGGAGTACCCGGCGATGTACCAACGGATGCTGGCCGAAGTTCTGCCCGAAGCGCGTCTGCGCATCTTCGAGGTGAGAGAAGGGAAGCTGCCCGACTCGGTGCGTACCTGCGACGGCTACATCTGTCCGGGATCCGACGATTCGGTCTACCATCCCCTGCCATGGCTGCCGCCGCTCATGGCCTTCATCCGCGCCGTGCATGCCGCCGCACACCCCTTCGTGGGGATCTGCTTCGGACATCAACTGCTGGCCCAATCCCTGGGAGGTTCCGTGGAACGGGCCAACGGCGGCTTGCGACTGGGCACCAGGCGGATCGAGATCACCGCGCCCACGCCCTGGATGGTGCCTTGCCAAACCGTGCTCCATCTTCCCTTCGCCCATCGCGATCAGGTGATCCGTCTGCCCCCAGATGGACAGACCCTGGCCACCAGTGACCACTGCCCCTGCGCGATGTTCCAGGTGGGTAAGGCCAGCCTCGGAATCCAGGGACATCCGGAGTTCGACCATCCCTACATGCAGGCCCTGATCGAACTCCCGCGTCCGGAAAAGGAGCGTACCGAGGTGGAAATGGCGAGAAAGAGTCTGGCACTTGACGTGGACAACCAGCTCATGGCCGAATGGATCGGTGAATTTTTTCGCGCGCACGGAGCGCACGGGAATGGTGAAGCCAACCGTACCAGCTTCACCAGAACCCCAAACCCAACAAACAGCGGCAACACGAACCGCAGATACCGGTGAAACAATGCTCGCCCTGATCTCACCAGCCAAAACCCTGGATCCGCATCCCCAGTCGCTCCCCCTGGCCACCACGCAACCTTTTTTTCAACAGTTGGCGCAGGAACTCGCAGAAGTCATGCGAGAATTCGACGCGCCGGCACTCGAGTCCCTCATGGGCATCAGTCCGGCCCTGGCGCGACTCAACGCCGGGCGCTTCCAGTCGTTCATCGCCAACCCCGCACCCAAGGTTGGCCATCCCGCCGCGCAACTCTATCGCGGCGACACCTACACCGGGTTGGATGTGGACTCCTGGTCACTTGACGACTGGGAATTCGCCCAAGGACATCTGCGCATCCTCACCGGTCTCTACGGTCTGCTGCGTCCCCTGGACCGGATTCAACCCTATCGATTGGAGATGGGCACCCGGTTGGCCAATCCACGCGGCAAGGATCTGTATGCCTTTTGGGACAAACGACTGATCGAGGCGATCACCGCTCAGGTCGCCACGCATGCCAACCCAACGGTAATCAATCTGGCCTCCGAGGAGTACGCCAAGGCGGTCGCTGGACTGCCCATGGTGACGCCGGTCTTCAAGGAGGAGCGACGTGGCAGACTCCAGGTGATCGGCCTGATGGCCAAACGCGCCCGAGGCGCCATGGCACGCCACATGATTACCCAACGCCTGGAATTCCCGGAACCCTTGCAGGCGTTCACGGAAGGAGGCTACCGGTATCGTCCAGAGCTGTCGAATGCCACCCATTGGATCTTCGTGCGACCAGAAACGGTGCCGTCCGCCTGAAACCCAGGCGACACCCCTCCCGTACCACACCCAACCCACCCATCAGGAACGTACACCCATGGAAGAGATCACCATCTGGCACAACCCGCGCTGCTCCAAGTCGCGCCAAACCTTGCAACTGCTCGAGGAGAACGGGATGACCCCGCGTGTGGTCCACTATCTGGAGACACCACCGGACGCCCAAGAGCTGGAACAGGTTCTGTCCGCCCTCGACCTGACCCCGCGACAACTGTTGCGCACCGGCGAAACGCTCTACAAGGAACTGGGATTGGCCGACCCGAACCTGACCCATGCCCAACTGATCGCCGCTATGGTCGCCCATCCCAAGCTGATCGAAAGACCGGTGGTCCGGATCGGCACCCGCGCGGTCTTGGGTCGCCCCCCGGAAAACATCCTTGGCTTTCTCGGTTGATTCAACAATCCTTAGTTAAAGGTTATGCAATTGGTGTTTTTTAAATTCACAGCAACTAACACCTTTCAATGATTTTAATAATATAACCTGGATAAAAATAACTAATAGCATTAAAATCACCACAATTATGACACAGCCTGGTGCAATTCTTGTAAATCATATACAATCCATATTTACCGAAAATTTCATTCATCAAACCTGCCAAGATTGATTGTTCAATCTTATGCTCCATCATGACATCAAGACTTTTCTTGATATCATGTCGCAACAAGATACGCATATGCACAGTCATCGCGAGCCGAACAAGTTTACCAGCATGCGACGATGAACAAGGATAGCAATCAATGATAGATTCCCAAAACCAATACGTTATTTTAATAGGATCTATACTCTTCTGCTCAACCTGATAGATCCTTAAATAAGTAACCATTTTGGTTACAGTGGTATGAAAAATCTGTTCTCTCTCAACATCTAAAACTGCAACAATCTTATTACACTCATCCCTAATTGGGTCAAGCACCATAGAATAAAAAACAGGCTCATTATGGCCATGTATACGTTCAAGACGCAACCCTGCCAACAACAATACACGAAGCACCGATTCCCATGTCTTGGAAAAACTCAGATAAAAATCGTCAAGATCAATGCGATACATAGACTCCACCATTCTTTCTCACACATCAGTTATTCAATAATTGACAAACAAACACAAATCCATTCGAAATCAGCAAACAATAAAAAACCAATAAATAATTAATGTTATATATTCGCGCAAAAAAATCAAAATTATTTGTTTGGCTGATCAAAATCCACACACATTTTTATTATATCCAACTCATCCTTGAGCTGTTCCACAAGATCCCGTGGGTCTTTAAACACCTTGCTTAAATTATCCGAAATCTCATTGTGAAGCTTTCCTGAAATTCCTTTGGTATCCCTAATCAAACAATCAAACGGCTTAGCAAGCTCCTTCTTATGCAAAGGAGGCATCTTACTGTTCTCCATCAACCATGCTCCCAAATCAACCGGCTTTTCCATCGTCACTTCCACCTATTGCATGATGACCGACCGATTAATAATATAAATAATCGATAGTGAGGAATAAAATAAAATCCAAGTATTTCGTATTATAGAGCCAATCAAAAAAAATCGCCTAAACCACTTGCTGGTAGAATAGGCGATAGTCTTATAAAATTCCACTGAATTTGTCAGATATACATCAGAAGATTCTTCTCATTCACGCTGTTGCTTCCCGCTCCACCAACTCGATGAAGGCCATGGGCGCACAATCGCCGTAGCGATGCCTGGTCTTGATGATACGGGTATAGCCACCATTGCGCTCCTTGTTGCGCTCGGCGATATCCGAGAAGAGCTTGTGGGTGACCTCCTTGTCGGGCATCACCGCCAAAGCCTGACGCCGGGCATGCAAGGAACCATCCTTGCCCAGGGTCACCAACTTGTCGGCCAGCATACGCAACTCCTTGGCGCGCGGCACGGTCACTTCGATCCGCTCATAACGGAACAGGCTGGTCAGCATGTTGCGCAACAAGGCATTGCGAATGTCGGGTCTGCGATTGAGCTTGCGGCCCTGCTTGAGATGTCTCATGATCCTCTGTGTCCTTCCATCGTCCAGTCAACGCCGAATGATACCTGCATCCATCCGCGCCAAGTGCATGACAATCAAAAATTCTCTTCCTCGAACTGCTTGGCCAGCTCTTCAATGTTTTCAGGCGGCCACCCATCCAGGTGCATGCCAAGGCTCAAATCCATCTCCTCGAGCACCTCCTTGATTTCGTTCAAGGATTTGCGTCCAAAATTCGGAGTCTTCAACATCTCGGACTCGGTTTTCTGAACCAGGTCGCCGATGTATACGATATCGTCGTTCTTGAGGCAGTTGGCGGAACGCACCGACAGTTCCAGCTCATCCACCTTGCGGAAGAGGTTGGGATTCCACTTCGGCGAGGCGTGGTCGTCACGTCCCTCGTGAATCGGGATATCGTCGAAATTGATGAACAGGCTCAACTGATCCTGCAGGATCTTGGCAGCCAGGGCCAGGGCATCCTCGGGACTGACCACGCCATTGGTCTCGATATAAAGCTCGAGTTTGTCGTAGTCGGTCTGCTGTCCCACGCGAGCGTTGGAGACCTTGTAGGAGACCCGTTTGACCGGATTGTAGCTGCAGTCCATGGGGATGTCGCCGATGTTGGTCGGCTGGTCATCGGCACCCGCAGAGGCACGCACATACCCCTTGCCCGTGGTCACGGTCATGGTCATGTTGAGCTTGCCGCTCTTGTTCAGGGTGGCGATGTGGTGATTCGGATTAAGGATCTCGATATCATGACCGCAATCGATATCCGCAGCGGTAACCACCCCTTCCTTCTCCGCGACGAGGGTCATGGTGCGGGTGGTACTACTCTTCATGCGAATCGCAACACCCTTGAGATTGAGGATGATGTCGGTCACATCCTCCAAAACGCCAGGGATGCTTGAAAACTCATGCAAAACCCCTTCGATGCGCACGGCAGAGACCGCCGCTCCTTGCAAGGAGGAGAGAAGAATGCGACGTAGAGCATTGCCCAGCGTTGTTCCAAAACCACGTTCCAACGGCTCGGCGATCAAGGTCGCCTTGTATTGAGAATCTCCATCACCGACCAGCTCAACCTTGCGGGGCTTGATCAATTCCGTCCAGTTCCTGTACATCACAATCCCCCATCCAAATAAACACGTTACTTGGAATACAGTTCCACGATGAGGTTCTCGTTATAATCCGCCGGCAGATCCGCACGATCCGGGAACGACACGAACGTTCCGGACAGGGAAACTGGATCCACCTCGAGCCAGGAAGGGAAACTGCGACGCATGGCACTTTCCATGGCGCCCTTGATGCGCAAATGGTTCTTGCATGTCTCATCCACCGCGATCCTGTCACCTGGTTTGACCAGATAGGAGGCGATGTTGACGCAATGACCATTCACGAGGATCTGTTTGTGACTGACCACCTGGCGGGCTTCGCTACGCGATGCCGAGAATCCGAGGCGATAGACCACATTGTCGAGACGCCGCTCCAGGAGGACCAACAGGTTCTCACCGGTCACGCCCGGCATGCGGGTGGCCTTCTCGAAGTAGTTGCGGAACTGCTTTTCCAGAAGGCAGTAGGTGCGTTTGATCTTCTGCTTTTCGCGCAGATGCACGCCATAGTCCGAAACCTTGCGGCGACGCTGTCCATGCAGACCAGGGCCATAGTTTCGACGCTCGATGGCGCACTTGTCCGAAAAGCACTTCTCCCCTTTCAGGAAGAGTTTGGCCGCCTCGCGACGACAGAGTCTGCATTTGGATCCAAAATAACGGGCCATGTTTCCCTAGAGTCCCTTATATCTACCGAGTCGAATCAGACGCGACGCCGTTTCGGAGGACGGCAACCATTATGTGGAATGGGAGTCACATCCTGAACAAAGGCAATGTTAAAACCGATATTGGCCAAGGCACGCAAGGCCGATTCACGCCCAGAGCCAGGACCTTTCAAGCGCACCTCAAGGTTGCGCATGCCGTGCTCCTGGGCTTTGCGTCCCGCATCTTCGGCAGCCATCTGGGCGGCAAAGGGGGTGGACTTACGCGATCCCTTGAACCCTTGTGCGCCAGCCGAACCCCAGGAGATCACATTTCCCGCGGTATCGGTGATCGAAACAATGGTATTGTTGAAGGTGGATCGGATATGCGCGATCCCGCTGGCGATATTTTTCCGCTCCTTCTTTTTGATTCGAGTCGCGGTTTTCTGAGCCTTCGTCGCCATGTTTACTCCTCGATTTCCTGCCCGGTCTGATCACCTGGGCCAATCAGTAATAGATTCAAGATCATTTGCCAACCACGGCACGACGCGGTCCTTTGCGTGTCCGGGCATTGGTATGGGTACGTTGTCCACGAACCGGCAAACCACGGCGATGACGCAGACCACGATAGCAGCCCAGATCCATCAACCGCTTGGTATTCATCGCGACCTGACGTCGCAGATCGCCCTCGACAACATGATCCTTGTCGATGACGGCGCGAATGCGGGCGACCTCGGCCTCGGAGAGATCACGCGCGCGGACTTCGGTGGAGACCTCGGCCTCCTTCAGAATCTGCTTGGCCCGAACCGGACCGATCCCGTAGATATAGGTCAAAGCCACTTCCATCCGCTTGTTGATCGGAATGTTCACGCCAGCAATACGGGCCACCTTCAAATCTCCTCAATAGCCGAATTCACGGATTATACGCCATTTCAGCAAGAACCCAAGGGATTCTCGCAGCAGGATACCAAACTCAACCCTGGCGCTGTTTGTGTTTCGGATGCGCCGGGCAGATCACCCGAGCAACGCCCTTGCGTTTCACCACTTTGCAGAGTTTACAAAGTGTCTTCACCGATGCACGGACCTTCATCTGGAAAACTCCTCCACGTTTGGGTCGTCAGGTACGACCACGAATCCGGGCTTTTTGCATCAACCCTTCATACTGACGGCTGATCAAAAAGGATTGAATCTGCGCGGAGGTATCCATGGTGACGCCGACGACGATCAGCATGGAAGTCCCTCCAAAATAAAACGGCACATTATAGCTTGAAATCAGAATCTCAGGCAAGAGACAAACTCCGGTCACGTACATCGCCCCCACCAGAGTCAGCCGCGTCAGAATCTTGTCCAGATACTCCGCTGTACGCGCACCCGGTCGGATACCCGGAACGAACCCACCATACTTCTGCAGATTGTCCGCCGTCTCCTGAGGATTGAAAACAATCGCGGTATAGAAGTAGCAGAAGAAAACAATGGCCAACGAATAGACCACCATATACGCCACATGCCCAGGAGATAGGGCGGTGGCCATCCCCTTGAGCCAATCCCACGGCGCAAAATTGGCGATGGTCACAGGGAACAAAATGATGGAGCTGGCAAAGATCGGCGGGATCACACCCGACGTGTTGATCTTCAATGGCAAGTGGGTGCTCTCGCCTCCCACCATGCGACGTCCGCTCACCTGTCTCTTGGCGTACTGAACCGTAATGCGGCGCTGCGCACGTTCCATGAAGATGATGAAGGCGGTCACCGCCACCGACATGACCAGCAGGAACAGCACGAACAAGGGTTGCAGGTCACCGGTGCGCGCCAATTCAAGGGTCTTGACCAGGGCGATGGGCAGATTGGCGACAATCCCCGCATAGATGATCAGCGAGATGCCATTGCCAATGCCGCGTGCGGTGATCTGCTCACCCACCCACATGATGAATGCCGTGCCTGAGGTCAAGGTGATCACGGTCATGACACGGAACGACCAACCTGGTTCCACCACCACGCCCAAACCGCCGGCTTGCATGGATTCCAGGCCATAAGCAATGCCAAACCCCTGGAAGATGGAGAGAATCACCGTTCCAAATCGGGTATACTGGTTGATCTTGCGCCGTCCCATCTCCCCTTCCTTCTTGATGGCCTCGAGCTTCGGAAAGACAGCGGTCATCAATTGCAGGATGATCGAGGAGGAGATGTAGGGCATGATGCCCAAGGCAAAAACCGTCAATCGGGAAAGCGCACCACCCGAAAACATGTTGAACATGCCGAGCAGCGTGCCTTGCTGTTGATCAAAAAAGGCCGCCAGAGCCTTGGGATCAATGCCCGGTGTCGGTACATGAGCACCGATCCGATAGACAATCAGCATCCCAAGGGTGAAGATGAGTCGTTTGCGCAACTCGGGGATACGGCCAAGATTGGCCAGACCGGCAAAAGGAGATTGCGCGTCCATGAACCCTCTGTCTACGCTCAGGCACCCGCTTCGGAGTGCGACTCTTCATCCGATTCAGCTTGATTCACGGTCACGCTGCCACCCGCCGCACGCACCTTGGCAATCGCCGAGGCCGAAGCACGATCCACGGTGATGAACAACGGCTTGGTGATCTCACCCTGAGCCAACAGCTTCACGCCATCACGCTCACGCCCCACCAGACCGCGAGCCTTGAGATCCTCGATCCCAACCGTCACACCGGCATCGAACAGATCAAGATCCTGCAGGTTGACCAGGGCATAGACCTTGCGGAACGGATTCTTGAAGCCTCGCTTGGGAAGACGGCGCTGCAAGGGCATCTGACCGCCCTCGAAACCCACCTTGTGATAGCCACCCGAGCGGGCCTTCTGACCTTTTTGACCACGGCAGCTGGTTTTGCCGTGACCGGAACCGATACCACGTCCCACACGCTTGCCACCACGGGCACCGGCGGGATTCTTGGGCAGTTCATTCAGTTTCATGGTATCCACAACCTTACAGGATAGGTAGGGTATCAAGCCCTGTTGACACGGCTTGATGTCCATCTTCAATCTCTACAAAAAAGCTACTCGACCACGCGCACCAGATGCGGAACCTTGGCGATCATGCCGCGTATGCAGGGATTGTCCTGCAACTCACGGACGTGTCGAATGCGCTTCAAACCCAAACCGCGAACAATCAAACGCTGCTCTTCGGGACGACCGATCAAAGAGCGGATCTGCTCCACCTTGAGAGTCTTGGACATCGGATCCCCCCCTTATGCGGCGCCAAAGCGGTCCATCGGAAGGTCGCGCTTGGCGGCCACTTCCTTGGGTGAACGAATCGCCTTCAAAGCGTCAAAGGTCGCCTTGATGAGATTGTGCGGATTCGACGTGCCCGTGGACTTGGCGAGAATATCGCGAATTCCGAGGGCCTCGAAGATCGGACGCATCGAACCACCGGCAATGATGCCAGTACCTTCGACCGCCGGACGCAGAATGACACCACCCGCGCCATAGTGACCGATCATCTGATGGAAGATGGTGCGACCATCCTTGATCGGAATGTCCATCATGCTCTTGCGGGCCTTTTCCGTGGCTTTGCGAATGCTCTCCGGAACTTCCTTGGCCTTGCCCAATCCATAACCGACGCGGCCCTTGCCATCACCAACCACGACAATGGCCGAGAAGTTGAACCGGCTGCCACCCTTCACCACCTTGGCGGTACGCTTGATCGTCACCAGCTTCTCGATGTAATCATCGGTCTGCCAGCCACCGATCTTCTCTTCCGGCGCGTTGTTGTTATTGTTGTTGTTCGCCTGATTGCTGCGTCGCTTAGCCATCGCCGCTCCTGCCTGATCTTGCGTCCAAGCCCATCAAATGGACTGACTTCCCTAGAAATCCAAACCGCCTTCACGCGCCGCGTCAGCCAGGGTCTTCACCCGGCCATGATACAGATAGCCGCTGCGGTCGAAAACCACGGTACCCACATTGGCAGCCTTGGCCTTCTCGGCGATACGTTGCCCCACCAAGGCAGCGGCCTCTCTGTTGCCACCGTTCTTGAGCTGCTCGCGAATCTCTTTTTCCACCGTGGAGGCCGAGACGATGGTCCGTCCAACGGCGTCATCAATGATCTGCGCGTAAATATGCTTGGCACTGCGAAAAACCGAAAGACGCGGACGGTCTCCAGCGACTTGACGGATCTTGAAACGGATTCGCGCGCTGCGAATCTTTCTGGCCACATGTCTGTCCTGTGACATCAAACCATCCCCATGCGTATTGACGTTGTCCGCCGAAATCCGACTCCGGCTTACTTCTTCTTGCCGACCTTGCGCTGAATCTTCTCGCCCTGATACAAAATCCCCTTGCCTTTGTAGGGCTCGGGCAGACGATAGGTACGGATTTCGGCACAGGTCTGACCCAAACGCTCGGCATCGATCCCCTTCAAGACCAACAGGGTATTCTTATCCACCGAGACTTCGATGCCATCTGGCAAATTGAAATCCACCGGATGGGAAAAGCCCAGGTTCAGCTTCAGCACCCGCCCCTCAACCGCAGCACGATAGCCAACCCCAATGATCTCGAGGGTCTTGGTGAACCCCTCGGACACCCCCTTGACCATATTGAACAGAAGAGCACGAGCCAACCCCCAGAGCGCACTGCTGTTCTTGGAGTTGCCAAGCGGAGTGACAATCAGTTGATCCCCATCACGGGTGACCTGAACTTCGGCGGGAAAGGTGCGGGTGAGGCTACCCAACTTGCCGGAGACTTGAACGGTCTGATTGTCGATGGTCACCTCCACCCCCTTGGGGACAGAGATCGGTAATTTGCCAATTCTGGACACGAGAACGTTCCTCGAATGTTAGAATACGGTACACAAAAGCTCACCGCCAACGCCCATCTTGCGCGCCTGACGATTGGATACAACACCCTTGCTGGTGGAAAGAATGGCGATTCCCAAGCCCTGGTACACCTTCGGAATCTCATCCTTCGCCACATAGACGCGTCGGCCAGGTCGGGAGCGTCGATTGATCTCTTCGATCACCGGACGGCCCTTGCGATACTTGAGATCCAGGCGCAAAATGGGAAATTTTCCTTCGGCCACGAGTTCGACCTTGGAGACATACCCCTCTTCCATAAGGATCTCGGCAATACGGGTCTTGATCTTGGACACGGGGACATCGACCTGATCCTTGCGCACCATCTGCGCATTGCGGATTCGGGTCAACATGTCACTGATTGGATCGGTCATACCCATGGAAACAAAGCTCCAATTCTCAATAAAACAGTTCTTACCACGATGCTTTCACGATACCCGGGATCTCACCGCGCAGCGAAAGTTGACGCAGACAGATGCGGCAGAGCGTGAACTTGCGCAGATACCCTCTGGGTCGAGCACAACGGGCACAGCGATGATAGGTCCGAACAGAAAACTTCGGTTTACGCTTGCACTTGGCAATCAACGATTTCTTGGCCATGAGTTCGCATCATCCTCGACGATCAATTCTTGAAAGGCATACGGAATGCCCGCAACAGAGCCTTGGCTTCCTTGTCCGTGGTGGCAGAGGTGACGATCACGATATCCATGCCACGCACCGCATCGACCTTGTCGTAGTCGATTTCCGGAAAGATGATCTGCTCCTTGAGGCCCATGCAGTAGTTGCCACGACCATCAAAAGCATTTCCCTTGACGCCCTGGAAGTCACGGGTACGCGGCAGGGCCACATTGATCAGTCGATCCAAAAATTCGTACATCCGCACACGCCGCAAGGTCACGCAGCAGCCGATCGCCTGTCCCTTGCGCAGCTTGAAGCCCGCCACAGACTTTTTGGCCTTGGTCACCAACGGCTTTTGTCCCGAGATGGCCGTCATGTCGGTCACGGCGCCGTTCAAGAGATTCTTGTCCGCGACCGCCTTGCCCACACCCATGTTGATGACGATTTTTTCGATCCGCGGGATCTGCATCACGTTGCGGTATCCAAACTCCTTCATCAGGGCGGGAGCGATCTCCCTGTCATACAGCTCTTTCAATCTGGCCATGGTCTGTTCCTGTCTGGGGCCTTGGCATTCGAGGCTTCACTATGAACGAACTGAACCGTCCGTTGAAACACCCTACCGATCGATGGTCTCGCCGGATTTGATGGCCACGCGAACCTTGCGACCATCCTCCAGGATCTTCTTGCCGATCCGACTGCCCTTGCCGGTGGCCACATCGTAAAACATCAGGTTGGAAATATGGATCGGGGCCTCTTTTTCCACGATCGAGGCTTCCTTATCCTTGGTCGCCCGTGTGTGACGCTTGATCATGTTGATACGCTCGACCAGAGCAGACTCCTGGCCGGTCACGATCTTCAGGATGCGACCGCGCTTGCCCTTGTCCTTCCCGGAGATCACAACGACCTGGTCACCCTTTTTCAGGGAAGTTTTGAAAGCGGTATTCATCGGACCTCTACTTGTCACCGTCACTTTTCAAAACCGGCACCTTACAGTACTTCAGGGGCCAGCGAAATGATTTTCATATAGTTCCGGACACGCAATTCACGGGTAACCGGTCCGAAGATACGGGTACCGACGGGATCTCCGGACTTGTTGATCAGCACTGCGGCGTTGCGGTCGAAACGGATATAGCTGCCATCGTCACGAACGACCTGCTTCTTGGTGCGGACCACGACAGCTCGCGCCACATCACCCTTCTTGACCTTGCCGCGCGGAATCGCGGACTTGATGGCCACGGCAATCACATCGCCCACCAGGGCATAGCGACGCTTGGAACCACCCAGAACCTTGATGCATTGCACCTTCTTGGCTCCAGAGTTGTCCGCCACCTCGAGTGTGGTTTGTACCTGAATCATGCGGATTCCTCCGAAATCACCACCCAGCACTTATCCTTGCTCACCGGGGGGCACTCACGAATGCGCGCCACTTCACCCACCTTGAGACGATTGTCCGGGTCATGGGCCTTATACTTCTTGGAGCGGCGGATAATCTTCCCGTACAACTCGTGACGGACGTTACGCTCCACCTTGACCACCACGGTCTTGTCCATCTTGTCGCTCACCACGACGCCCTGAAGGATGCGTTGCGGCATGACTCAACTCCCCTTGGCCACAGCATTTTGTTGCCGCGCACGTTCTCCCTGGATCGTCATGATCCGGGAGATCTCCTTGCGCACCTTGCGAATTCTCGCCGTATTTTCGAGTTGCGCCGTGGCGAGTTGAAAGCGCAGATTGAATGCTTCCTGATGAAGCTCGCGCAACTTGTCGGCGATTTGCTCCTCGGTCAGCGACCTGACTTCAGCGGCCTTCATCACGCCTTCCTCCAGTTATGAATAAACTTGGTGGGGATGGGCAACTTCGCACCGGCCAAAGCCATGGCTTCTCGGGCGATCTCCTCCGATACCCCTTCCATCTCATACATGACACGGCCCGGCTTGACCCGCGCCATCCAATACTCCGGGTTGCCCTTACCCTTACCTTGGCGAACCTCGGCGGGCTTCTTGGAGACCGGAACATCCGGGAACATCCGGATCCAGATGCGGCCACCGCGCTTGATGTGCCGGGTCATGGCACGGCGCGCGGCCTCGATCTGACGGGCGGTGATACGACCGGCCTCCAGGGCCTTGAGCCCATACTGGCCGTAGTCCAGCTCATCACAGCTTCCCGCGATCCCATGGATACGTCCCTTGTGGGCCTTGCGGAACTTGGTCTTTTTGGGTTGCAAAAGCATGATGAAGGATCCTTACGGCCTCCTGATTTCCTTGTCGATGATCTCGCCTTTGAACACCCATACTTTGACGCCGATGACGCCATACTGGGTGTTCGCATCCGCGAATCCAAACTCAATGTCCGCGCGCAGGGTATGCAGAGGCACGCGACCTTCACGATACCACTCGGTACGGGCGATTTCACCACCACCCAGTCGCCCGGCACAATTGATCCGGATACCCAGAGCACCCAACCGCATCGCAGACGTGACCGCGCGCTTCATGGCTCGACGGAAAGCCACACGTCTTTCCAACTGTTGCGCGACGTTTTCGGCGATCAACTGAGCTTCGGCCTCGGGCTTGCGCACTTCAACGATATTGATCGCAACCTCGGTGTTGGCCACCTTGGCGATATCGTTTTTCAGCTTCTCGATATCCGCGCCCTTCTTGCCGATAATGATACCGGGTCGGGCGGTGTGAATATTGATGCGCGCTTTTTTGGCCGGACGCTCAATGATGACCTTCGATACACTTGCATGTTCCAGGCGCTTCTTGATCCACTCGCGCAACTTGATATCTTCGAGCAGCAACGAAGCGAACGCCTTATCGGCATACCAGCGTGTATCCCACGTCTTGGTAACGCCAAGACGAAATCCTGTTGGATGTACCTTTTGACCCATTGAGTCGCTCTCCAGCTCTAATCTTGATGAGGATCTCGCGATCCGCTGTGCCCTTACGGCTCGGTGGACCGGACCGTGATGGTCAGGTGGCTCGTCCGTTTCGTGACACGACCCGCACGACCTCTGGCGCGTGGACGGAACCGCTTCATGACCAGTCCTTGATCGACACTCGCCTGATAGACCACAAGCGTATCGACATCCAGACCAAAATTATTCTCGGCATTGGCAATTGCCGATTTCAGAGTCTCACGCACGGAATTGGCAACCCGCTTCTTGGAGAACTCCAAGGTACGCAGGGCATTTTCCACGCGCAGACCACGAATCAAATCCACGACCAGTCTGACCTTTGTGGGCGAGACCGGGAGATTTCTCAAACGAGCTACGGCTTCCATCTTCCCGTCCCTTCCTTATTTCCGGTTGGATTTCTTGTCGTTGCCATGGCCGGGGAAGGTACGGGTGGCGGAAAACTCTCCGAGCTTGTGACCGACCATGTTTTCCGTCACCAGAACCGGAATGAACTTGCGACCGTTGTGCACGCCAAAGGTGTAGCCGACGAATTCCGGAATGATCGTCGAACGCCGCGACCAGGTCTTGATCAGCTCCTTGCGTCCATTATCGCGTAGTCTCTCCACCTTCTGGAGGAGATACCCATCGAAGAAGGGACCCTTATGAATCGAACGTGCCATGCTATTCCTCTCGCACCCGTCATGACCCGAAGCTTGACGACCTCGTGCCCGGTTGCTTCCCGTTGTCCAATAAAACCACGCCGTACGAACGCTACTTGCGATCGCCGGTCACGCGCCGACGCATGATCAGACGATCCGAGGGTTTGCTGCCCACGCGCGTCTTTTTGCCCTTGGTTGGAACACCCCACGGGGTCACCGGATGACGACCTCCAGAGGTACGACCCTCACCACCACCGTGTGGATGGTCAACCGGGTTCATGGCCACACCACGCACCGACGGACGCTTGCCCATCCAGCGGGCACGACCCGCCTTGCCCAATTTGACATTGCCATGATCCGGATTGGAAACCTGCCCGATCGTGGCCATGCAATCCAGCAGCACCATGCGCATCTCGCCCGAAGGGAGCTTCAACTGCGCATACTTGCCTTCCTTGCCCATCAACTGTACATAATTACCAGCAGAGCGGGCCAGTTGTCCACCTTTGGCGGGCTTCAACTCCACATTATGCACTACCGAACCGAGCGGAATGACTCGCAACGGCATCGCATTGCCCGGTTTCACCTCGGCAGAGGTTCCGGAGAGAACCTGATCGCCAGCGGCGAGACGCTGCGGGGCCAATATATAGCGCTTCTCGCCATCCACATAGTGCAGCAAGGCGATGAACGCGGTCCGGTTGGGATCGTACTCGATCCGCTCGACTTTGGCCGGAATGCCGTGCTTGTCGCGCTTGAAATCGATGATGCGGTAGCGCTGCTTGTGACCACCACCTTGATGACGAACCGTCATCCGGCCATAGCTGTTGCGTCCACCGGAGTTGTTCAAGCCCTCGGTGAGACTTCCTTCCGGTTCACCACGATGCAGTGCGCTATGGTCCACACACACTTGGGTGCGCTTGCCATTCGAGGTGGGATTGAAATATTTCAGTGCCATGATTGCGCTCCGTGCGTTTCCGTGCGTCGCACTCGGTTAGGACTTGGCATAAAAGTCGATCGATTGCCCTTCGGCAATGCGAACGATCGCCTTTTTCCAGTCGCTTCTTTGTCCTTGCGTGCGACCCACCCGTTTGGTCTTGCCCGACTGCGTCAGGGTTTGCACGGCTTCGACCTTGACGTTGAACAATTTTTCGACCGCAGCCTTGATCTGTGGCTTATTGGCCCATTTGGCCACGCGGAAGACGACCTGGTTACCTTGCTCCAGGCACATGGTAGCCTTTTCAGTGATGCGCGGGGCATCCAGGACCTGAAACAGAGTGTAAGGACCGCTCATGCCTGATCTCCTTCGCTTGCATCAATCTCGACGGCCTTGGAGCCGGGCAGATTGGCAAGACGCTCTTCCAGTTTGGCCAGTGCAGCTTCGGTCATCACCAGCTTTTCGTGGGAGAGAATGTCGTACACATTGACACCCTCGACCAGGATCACATCCACGCCCGGAAGGTTGCGGACCGACAACTCGACATTGGCATCGATACCCGGCAACACGATCAGGGAAGAACGATCGGCGCCGATCCGCTTGAGGATCTCGAGCATCGCCTTGGTCTTGATGCGCTCCAGGCCAAAATCCTGAACAACGATCAACTCACCGGCCTCGCGCTTGGCGGACAAGGCGGTACGCAGCCCGAGGGCGCGTTCCTTCTTGGTCATCTTGACCGCATAGTCACGGGGATGCGGGCCGAATACCACACCACCGGTCCGATATTGCGGAGCCCGGATCGTACCCTGACGGGCATTACCGGTTCCCTTCTGACGATAAGGCTTGTGTCCGCCACCACGCACCTCGCCGCGACGTTTGGTCGAAGCGGTGCCAAGACGGCGCTTGGCCAGTTGGTAGTGAACCACCCGTGTCAGCAGGTCACCGCGTACAACACAACCAAAACCCAGGCTGCTCAGCTTCACGGTGCGCGACGACTCATTGTTGGCCGCGTCGATTACAGGAAAGTCAATCATCTCGTCCGATCTCGAACTGGTCATTTCCGGACCGCCTTGACGGCATCGCGGATGAATAGCACCGATCCCTTGGAACCCGGCACGCTGCCTTTCAAAACCAGCAGATTGCGCTCCAGATCCACGGAGGCCACGGTCAACCCCATGACCGTCACATTCTCATCACCCATGTGGCCGGCCATCTTCTTGTTCTTGAAGACTCGACCCGGCGTTTGACACTGACCGATGGAACCAGGGGAACGATGGGTTAGATGGGCACCGTGGGTGGCACGACCACCACGGAATCCCCAGCGCTTCATCCCACCGGCGAACCCCTTTCCGACGCTCTTCCCGGTCACATCCACTCGACCGCCAGCTTCAAATCGGTCCAGGCTCAAAGAGGAGCCGACTTCATACTCCCCCGTATCCGTCACCCGGAACTCCTTGAGAATTCGTTGCGGCGGCACATTGGCCTTGGCAAAAATTCCCCGCACCGGCTTCTTGACCCGAGAGGGTTTGGCATCCTCAAAGCCGAGCTGTACGGCATCATAGCCATTCTTCTCGCTCGTCTTCAACCCGATGACCGGGCATGGACCCACCTTCACCAAGGTGACGGCCACACTTTTGCCATCTTCCGTGAAGATCCGGCTCATACCGAGTTTGCGTCCGATCAATCCCGCGCGCATCTTGATTATCCTTTCTTCAGACCTGCCGCCTACAGCTTGATCTCGACGTTAACGCCAGCGGCCAGATCGAGTTTCATCAGGGCGTCCACGGTCTGAGGCGTCGGATTGATGATATCGATGACCCGCTTGTGCGTGCGGATCTCGAACTGTTCACGGGATTTCTTATCCACGTGCGGTGAACGCAGTACCGTATACCGGCTGATGCGAGTCGGTAACGGGATCGGCCCGCGAATTTCCGCTCCGGTGCGACGTGCAGTCTGCACGATCTCACCGGTGGATTGATCCAGGATCCGATGGTCAAATGCCTTCAACCGGATTCGTATCTTCTGATTATCCATTACCCATTCACCCAAATCGCCTTCCTGACGCCGTACCCTAACAGGCCATCGCTTACTTCATGATTTCCGAGACGACGCCGGCACCCACGGTCTTGCCACCCTCACGAATGGCGAAACGCAACCCTTTTTCCATGGCGATCGGTGCGATCAACTCCACCTCCATGGCGATGTTGTCGCCCGGCATCACCATCTCCACACCCTCGGGCAGATTCAGGACACCGGTTACATCGGTGGTCCGGAAATAGAACTGAGGCCGATAGTTGGTGAAGAACGGCGTATGCCGACCACCCTCTTCCTTGGAAAGGATGTAGCATTCGGCCTTGAACTTGGTGTGCGGAGTGATCGAGTTCGGCTTGGCCAAAACCTGACCACGCTGCACATCCTCGCGCTTGATGCCACGCAGCAGCACGCCGATGTTGTCGCCCGCCTGACCTTGATCCAACAATTTGCGGAACATCTCGACGCCGGTGCAGACCGAGTTCGTCGTATTCTTGATGCCGACGATGGAGACGTTCTCACCCACCTTGACGATACCGCGCTCCACGCGACCGGTCACCACCGTGCCACGACCGGAAATGGTGAACACATCCTCGATCGGCATCAGGAAGGCTCCATCCAGAGGACGCTCCGGTTGCGGGATGTAGGCATCCACCGCATCCATCAGCTTCTGGATCGCGCCGGAACCCATCGGGCCGGTATCCCCCTCCATGGCCTTCAACGCCGAACCGATCACGATCGGGATTTCGTCGCCCGGGAAGTCATAGCTCGACAGCAGCTCACGCACCTCCAGCTCGACCAACTCCAGCAGTTCCGGATCATCCACCTGGTCGGCCTTGTTCATGAAGACCACCAGCGAGGGAACACCCACCTGACGGGCCAACAGGATGTGCTCGCGGGTCTGCGGCATCGGGCCATCGGCGGCAGAGACCACCAGGATGGCGCCGTCCATCTGTGCGGCACCGGTGATCATGTTCTTGATGTAGTCCGCGTGACCGGGGCAGTCCACATGCGCATAGTGGCGCTGATCGGTTTCGTACTCCACATGGGCGGTCGAGATCGTGATACCACGAGCCCGCTCCTCGGGAGCCGCGTCGATCTGGTCATACGCCTTGAACTCGGCCAGCCCCTTGGTCGCCAGATGCTTGGTGATTGCCGCCGTCAGGGTCGTCTTGCCATGGTCAACGTGACCGATGGTGCCGATGTTGACGTGCGGTTTGTTTCGATTGAATTTAGCCTTGGCCATCTCTTTTTCCCTTTAGCCCTTGACCTTCGCCACGATTTCGTCAGCGACACTCTTCGGCACCGGTTCGTAGTGATGAAACTGCATGGTAAATGTCGCTCGGCCCTGGGTCATGGACCGCAGATCCGTGGCGTATCCGAACATATTGGCCAGAGGGACCATCGCCTTCACCAACTGATTGCCCGCGATGGAGTCCATCCCATAAATCGTACCGCGCCGTGAGTTCAGATCACCGATCACATCCCCCATGAAGTTCTCGGTCACCTCGACCTCCACCTCCATGATCGGCTCCAGAATCACTGGCGAAGCCTTGGCACAACCCGCCTTGAGAGACATGGATGCCGCGATCTTGAATGCCATTTCCGACGAGTCTACCTCGTGGTAGGAGCCGTCATAGAGGGCAACCTGAATATCCACCATCGGATAGCCGGCCATCACACCGCTCCCAAGGGCCTCTTCAGCTCCCTTGGCCACGGCAGAGATATACTCGCGCGGAACCACGCCACCCTTGATCTCATCCAGAAACTGGAAGCCGGCTCCAGGTTCACGCGGCTCGATACGCAGCCATACATGACCGAACTGACCACGACCACCAGACTGACGGACAAACTTGCCTTCGGATTCCACCGTTTTGGTGATGGTTTCGCGGTAGGCAACCTGCGGCTTGCCGACATTCGCCTCGACCTTGAATTCGCGCATCATGCGATCCACCAGGATCTCCAAATGCAGCTCACCCATGCCCGAGATGATCGTCTGGTTGGTCTCGTGATCGATCGAAACCCGGAAGGATGGATCCTCCTGGGCCAACCGTCCAAGAGCCAAGCTCATCTTTTCCTGGTCAGCCTTGGTCTTCGGCTCGATAGCGATCGAGATCACCGGTTCCGGGAAGGTCATTCTCTCCAGGATGATCGGTTTGGCTGGGTCACACAGTGTATCACCGGTCGTGGTCATTTTCAAGCCCACAGCTGCGGCAATGTCACCGGTTCTCACTTCTTTCACATCTTCACGCTTGTTGGCGTGCATCAACATGATGCGACCAATGCGCTCCTTCTTGTCCTTGCCTGGATTCAGAATGTAGGACCCAGCGGTCAACACGCCCGAATAGACACGGAAGAAGGTCAGACTTCCCACAAACGGATCGGACATGATCTTGAAGGCCAGAGCCGAAAAGGGCTCCGTGTCCTTGGCTTCACGAGAGTCCGGGGTCGAATCGTCCACCGACTTCACGCCCTGCACGTCCGGAACATCCTCGGGTGAGGGGAAGTAGGCCACGACAGCATCCAACAGGGCCTGCACGCCCTTGTTCTTGAAGGCGGAACCGCACATCACCGGAATGAAGGAACTGCGGATCACACCCTTGCGGACGCAGGAACGGATCTCGGTCTCGGTGATGGTCTCGCCCTCCAGATAACGCTCCATCAGGGCATCATCTTCCTCAAGGGCCGTTTCGATCAGCTTCTCGCGATACTCGTTCACGGTGTCCAGCATGTTGGCCGGAACTTCTTGAACTTCGTAGCGCGCTCCCAGCGACTCATCATCAAAGATGAATGCCTTGCGGGAGAGCAGATCCACCATGCCACGAAAATTCTCTTCGCTGCCGATCGGCAACTGGAGCGGAACCGCCTTGGCCTTCAGACGATCCTTGATCATCGTGACCACACGGTAGAAGTCCGCACCCATGCGGTCCATCTTGTTGACGAAGGCCACACGCGGCACGCCATAACGGTCCGCCTGACGCCACACCGTCTCGGACTGAGGCTGAACACCGCCCACCGAACAAAAAACCGCCACTGCGCCATCCAGCACACGCAGGGAGCGTTCCACCTCAATGGTGAAGTCCACATGCCCAGGGGTGTCGATGATGTTGATGCGATGATCGGTCCAGAAACAGGTGGTCGCAGCAGAGGTGATCGTGATGCCACGCTCTTGCTCCTGCTCCATCCAGTCCATGGTCGCGGTTCCTTCATGCACCTCGCCCAACTTGTGCGAGCGACCGGTGTAATACAGAATCCGCTCAGTCACGGTGGTCTTACCAGCATCGATGTGTGCCATGATGCCGATATTGCGCACGCGAGACAGTGGTATTTCCCTAGACACGTCACATCCCCTGTACACGAAAGATTCGGATGATCAAGTGCATCCGAATCATCAAACCTTACCAGCGATAATGAGCAAAGACCTTGTTGGCCTCGGCCATGCGATGGGTATCATCCTTCTTCTTGACTGTGGAACCGCGATTGTTGGCGGCATCCATCAGTTCGGCGGCGAGTCGCTCGCGCATGGTCTTCTCCCCACGATCACGGGCATACTTGACAATCCAGCGGATCGCCAGAGTCTGACGCCGACTCGGACGAACCTCGACCGGCACCTGATAGGTGGCGCCACCCACGCGACGGGAACGCACTTCAACCGTCGGACGGGTGTTGTCGATGGCATCCCGGAAGATCTTCATCGGATCATCCTTGGTCTTCTCGCCCACGATCTCCAAGGCACCATAGAACAGCCGCTCGGAGAGGGATTTCTTGCCGTCCCGCATGAGACAGTTCATGAATTTGGCCACCAACTGGTCGCCATACACAGGATCACCGATCGTGTCCCGTTGTTGAACGTCACGCCGTCTCGACATGCATTCAGCTCCTGCAAACTAAGAGATTGTTTCTCAAAACCGGTAACCAGGGAATGCAAACCGGTAGCGGAGATTTCACCCGTTTGAAACCATGCTCCGGGTGATGCAGATTACTTTGGCCGCTTGGCTCCGTACAGGGAGCGGCCCTGCTTGCGATTCTTGACCCCCTGGGTATCCAGGGTGCCACGGATGATGTGGTAGCGCACGCCAGGAAGATCCTTCACACGACCACCGCGCACCAGCACCACCGAGTGCTCTTGAAGATTATGGCTCTCACCGGGAATATAGACGGTGACTTCATGGCCATTGGTCAAACGCACGCGCGCAACTTTACGGAGCGCTGAGTTCGGTTTCTTCGGCGTCGTCGTGTAGACGCGGGTGCAGACGCCACGTTTTTGCGGGCAGGCCTGCATGGCCGGGACGTTGGTCTTTTTCTTGACCGTCTTGCGTCCAAAACGCACAAGTTGATTTACGGTTGGCATCCCAATCTCACCCCAAACCATTAACCCGATAGTTTAACAACATTTCAGCCGTCGGTAAAGCCTTGCTTCACACTTTTTTTGAATCAAATCGTCGACCCGACCGACCAACCTTATATTTCGCCTTTATGGTGAACAGAACGGCGGGGCGATCCCGCCGTTCAAATCGCCATATCGTGAAAGCCCTTCATACTAACCATGCGCACCAGGATTGTCAACGCTTTTTAATCAAAAAAATGTGCATTTCCTGGTTTTTCGCACGTTTGTTGCTTATTGTAACTCAGGAGACCGCCAGGCGAACCTTCTGGTGGAAGAGCTCCTTGGCATGCCCGGTCCCGGCGGGAATCAATCGACCCACAATGACATTTTCTTTCAGTCCAGTCAAGGTATCGGCCTTGCCGGAGATGGTCGCCTCGGTCAATACCCGCGTGGTCTCCTGGAACGATGCCGCGGAGATGAACGACGGCGTGGAGAGCGAGGCCTTGGTGATACCCAACAGCAACGGCGCACTCGACGCCTCACGACCTCCACGGGCACGCGCCTTGTCGTTCATGCGCAGCAACTCGCTGCGCTCCACCTGCTCACCCGCCACCAGCGTGGTATCGCCCGGTTCGAGCACGGTCACCTTCTGCAACATCTGACGCACGATCACCTCGATGTGCTTGTCGTTGATGCGCACGCCCTGCAGACGGTACACCTCCTGAATCTCGTTGACCATGAAACGGCACAACGCTTCCAGACCAAGTACCTTGAGAATGTCCTGGGGAACCAGCGATCCCTCGATCAGTGGTTCACCCCGACGGATCCAGTCTCCTTCGTTCACCGCCAACTGCTTGCCCTTGAGCAGCAGATACTCACGCGGCTCACCCCCATCATCCGGGGTGACGATCACCCGACGCTTGCCCTTGAGATCCTTGCCGAACGACACCACACCCTCGTTCTCGGCAATGATGGCAAACTCCTTGGGACGCCGCGCCTCGAACAACTCCACCACACGCGGCAGACCGCCGGTGATGTCGCGGGTTTTGGAGCTTTGCCGCGGAATCTTGGCGATGATGTCGCCAGCCTGCACTTGATCCCCCTCCTGGGCCACGATGACCGACCCCACCGGCAGGTAGTAACTCACCGCCGTGCCGGTCGGCGAAATCAGGGTCTCGCCGGTCTGGGGATCCTTGAGGGTCAATCGCGGACGCATGTCCACGCGACGCCCCTGCCCTTTCCAGTCGGTCACCTCGCGGAAACTCAACCCGGTGGTATCGTCCGTCACCTCGCGCAGGGTGGTTCCTTCCTGAAGATCCCCGTAACGGATCACACCGTTGAACTCGGTGATGATCGGGGTCGCGAATGGATCCCACTCGGCCAGTACGCCACCCCGCTCCACCGCGCCGCCATTGGCCACGGCCAAACGTGCACCGTAAGGCACCCGATAGCGCTCGCGCTCGCGACCGACGAAGCCGCGTTCCAACTTGCCACTCTCATCCGCAGAGCGGGCATCATGGACCGTCACCTCGCTGTTGCGCGACAACACCACGAAGTGACCGTTGCGATCCGTCACGGTGGAAAGATTGTGATAGCGCACCATGCCGCCGTTGACCGTCTCGATGGAGGATCGCTCCACCGCGCGCGACGCCGTACCACCGATGTGGAAGGTGCGCATGGTCAACTGCGTCCCTGGCTCGCCGATGCTCTGAGCCGCGATCACACCCACCGCCTCGCCTTCGGTCACCGGCACGCCACGCGCCAGATCGCGTCCATAGCACAGCACGCACACCCCGCGCTCCGTGGCGCAGGTCAAAGGCGACCGGATCAACACCGACTCGACGTTCGAGTTCTCGATGCGATCCACATCCGCCTCGTCCATGATCTGCCCCGCTTGAACCAACAGCTCGTCGGTCACCGGATCATACACGTTATACACCGGCGTGCGTCCGAGAATCCGGTCGCCGAGGGACTCCACAACGTCGTTGCCTTCCAACAGCGCGGCGGCGGTCAACCCCTCCTCGGACTTGCAGTCAAGCTCACGCACGATGCAATCCTGGGCCACGTCAACCAGACGACGGGTCAGGTAACCCGAGTTGGCGGTCTTCAAGGCGGTATCCGCCAGACCCTTGCGCGCGCCGTGGGTGGAGATGAAGTACTGCAACACCGTCAACCCCTCGCGGAAGTTCGCGGTGATCGGCGCTTCGATGATCTCGCCAGATGGCTTGGCCATCAGACCGCGCATGCCCGCCAACTGACGCATCTGGGCGGCAGAACCGCGCGCGCCGGAGTTGGCCATCATGAAGATGGAGTTGAAGGAGAGCTGCTCCTGTTTCTGTCCCTTGCTGTCGATCACCTCTTCCGAGGAGATCGCCTTCATCATCGCTTCGGCGACCCGCTCGGTGCACTGGGACCAGATGTCCACCACCTTGTTGTACTTTTCGCCCTCGGTGATCAGACCGTCCGAATACTGCCGCTCGATCTCCTGAACCTTCACCTGGGATTCGCGCACCAGTTTCTTCTTGGCCTGCGGGATCACCAGGTCATCCTTGCCAAACGAAATCCCGGCCCGGGCTGCGAACGAGAAGCCCATGCCCATCAAACGATCCGAGAAAACCACGGTCTCCTTGGCGCCGCAATTGCGGTAGACCAGATCGATGAGGTTGGCAACCTCCTTCTTGGTGAGCAGACGGTTGATGCGCTCGAAAGGCACCACATCCGGCAGAATCTCGGTCAGCAACACGCGTCCGACGGTGGTTTGGATGCGCAGGCCGTTCATGCGGCAATAGATGCGCGCGTGCAGACCGGCGATTCCCGAATCAAACGCCTGACGCACTTCGGCGGGCGAGCTGAAGATCATATCCTCGCCGGCGACACCGAGCCGCTCGGAGGTCATGTAGTAGAGACCCAGGATGATGTCCTGGGTTGGCACGATGATCGGCTTGCCGTTGGCTGGCGAGAGGATGTTGTTGGTGGACATCATCAACACGCGCGCCTCGATCTGCGCCTCCACCGACAACGGCACATGCACGGCCATCTGGTCGCCGTCGAAGTCGGCGTTGAAGGCGGTGCAGACCAGCGGATGAAGCTGGATCGCCTTGCCTTCGATCAGTTTGGGCTCGAAGGCCTGGATACCCAGACGGTGCAGGGTCGGTGCGCGGTTGAGCATGACCGGATGCTCGCGAATCACCTCCTCGAGAATATCCCAAACCTCGCTCTTCTCCTTCTCCACCATGCGCTTGGCCGCCTTGATGGTGGTCGAGAGCCCCTTCTCCTCCAGACGATTGTAGATGAAGGGCTTGAACAGCTCCAAGGCCATTTTCTTCGGCAGACCGCACTCGTGCAGCTTGAGATCCGGACCGACGACGATGACCGAACGGCCCGAATAGTCCACGCGCTTGCCCAGCAGGTTCAGACGGAAGCGACCCTGCTTACCCTTGAGCATCTCGGAGAGGGATTTCAACGGGCGCTTGTTGGTGCCGGTGATCACCCGTCCCCGTCGTCCGTTGTCGAACAGGGCATCCACGGACTCCTGCAACATACGCTTTTCGTTGCGGATGATGATGTCCGGCGCGCGCAGCTCGAAGAGGCGCTTCAGTCGGTTGTTGCGGTTGATCACCCGACGGTAGAGATCGTTGAGATCCGAGGTGGCGAAACGACCGCCATCCAAGGGCACCAACGGACGCAGCTCCGGCGGAATCACCGGCAGTACCTCCAGGATCATCCACTCCGGACGGTTGCCCGACTCCTGGAACGACTCCAACGTATGCAGCCGCTTGATGATCCGCTTGCGACGGGCATCCGAGTTGGTGGCCGACATCTCCTCGCGCAGGGTTTCGATCTCCCGCGGGATGTTCATGCCGGCGAGCATGTCGCGGATCGCCTCGGCGCCAATGCCGGCGGTGAAGTCCTCGCCATACTCATCCAACAGCTGATGGTAGCGCTCCTCGGTGAGAAGTTCCCCCTTGGAGAGCGGGGTCATGCCACCATCGAGCACCACGAAGTTCTCGAAGTAGAGCACCCGCTCCAGATCCTTCAAGGTCATGTCCAACAACAGACCGATGCGGCTCGGCAGGGATTTCAGGAACCAGATGTGCGCCACCGGCGCGGCCAGCTCGATGTGGCCCATACGCTCGCGCCGCACCTTGGACTGGATCACCTCCACGCCGCACTTCTCGCAGACCACGCCGCGATGTTTGAGGCGCTTGTATTTGCCGCACAGACACTCGTAATCCTTCACCGGTCCGAAGATCTTGGCGCAGAACAGACCGTCGCGCTCCGGCTTGAAGGTACGGTAGTTGATGGTTTCGGGCTTTTTGACCTCTCCGAAGGACCAGGACCGGATCTTCTCTGGGGATGCCAGGGAGATGCGGATGCCGTTGAAATTCTGTCCCAGGGTCGGTCGGGAGAACAACTTGAAGAGATTTGGTTTCACGTCCTCTCGCTCCACAAAATAACTTGCATGATGGGGGGAGGACCCCCTCACCCCCCAACCGTGGACCTCCCTGACGGGCGCCACGGTAAGAGTCGTCGCCCCGGCGCGGTTGTATCCTGATTGGGAAGTCGCTGATTCTTGACCAGGCTCCACAAGGAGAATATCCCCGTTCGGTGCCACCCCCGGCAAAAAATCAATCTGCGGTCTTCAACTCCACATCCAACGCCAAGGATTGCAACTCCTTGATCAACACGTTGAACGACTCCGGAATGCCCGCATCAAAGGAGTCGTCGCCTTTGACGATCGACTCGTAGATCTTGGTGCGGCCCGCGGTCGGTCGGGAGAACAACTTGAAGAGATTTGGTTTCACGTCCTCTCGCTCCACAAAATAACTTGCATGATGGGGGGAGGACCCCCTCACCCCCCAACCGTGGACCTCCCTGACGGGCGCCACGGTAAGAGTCGTCGCCCCGGCGCGGTTGTATCCTGATTGGGAAGTCGCTGATTCTTGACCAGGCTCCACAAGGAGAATATCCCCGTTCGGTGCCACCCCCGGCAAAAAATCAATCTGCGGTCTTCAACTCCACATCCAACGCCAAGGATTGCAACTCCTTGATCAACACGTTGAACGACTCCGGAATGCCCGCATCAAAGGAGTCGTCGCCTTTGACGATCGACTCGTAGATCTTGGTGCGGCCCGCCACGTCGTCGGATTTGACCGTAAGCATCTCTTGCAACGTGTAGGAGGCGCCATAGGCCTCGAGGGCCCACACCTCCATTTCCCCGAAGCGCTGTCCACCGAACTGCGCCTTGCCGCCCAACGGCTGCTGGGTGACCAGCGAATAGGGACCAATGGAGCGGGCGTGGATCTTGTCGTCCACCAGATGGTGCAGTTTGAGGATATAGATATAGCCCACGGTGACCGGGCGATCGAACGGCTCGCCGGTGCGCCCGTCGATCAGACGATGCTGTCCGGACTTGGGCAGATTGGCCTTCTCCAGAAGCTCGACAATATCCTTCTCCGTGGCCCCGTCAAAGACCGGGGTGGCGATCGGCACCCCATCGCGCAGGTTGCCGCACAGGGTCAACACCTCCTCGTCGGTCAGTGCCTTGACGGCGCGCGACTGACGCGGATTGGTGAAGACGATGGAGAGCACCTCGCGCACCTGTTCGATATCCTGGGACTCCTGGGTACGGTAGGCATCGAGCGCCTCGCCGATACGCACCCCCAACCCCTTGGCGGCCCAACCGAGATGGGTCTCCAGAATCTGACCCACGTTCATACGCGACGGCACACCCAGGGGATTGAGCACGATGTCCACCACCGTGCCATTCTCCAGATGCGGCATATCCTCGACCGGGTTGATCTTGGAGATGACGCCCTTGTTCCCGTGGCGACCAGCCATTTTGTCACCGGGTTGCAGCTTGCGCTTCACCGCGATGTAGACTTTCACCATTTTCAGACCGCCGGGCGGCAGGTCGTCACCACGTTCCAGCTTTTCGACCTTGCTGTCGAACCGCTTCTTCAAACGGGCGGCAGCCTTCTCGATCTGTTCGCGGATCCCCTCGATCTGCTGGGTGATCTGATCGTCGTCCAGCACCACCGAATCCCAACGGCGTGAACCCAACTGACTCAGCAACTCATTGGTGATCTCGGTCCCGGGAGCCAGACCCGCGCCACCACGCGCACTCTTGCCAACCATCAACGCACGAATGCGGGCATCCGCGTCCAACTCGATGATGCGCCTCTCGGCAGCCATGTCCTTGCGCAGCCGGACGATCTCCTCCTGGTCGATCAATTTGGCGCGATCGTCCTTTTCCAGGCCGCGACGCGAAAAAACGCGCACATCGACGACCGTTCCGGCGACACCAGGCGGCAGACGCAACGAGGTGTCACGCACATCCGAAGCCTTTTCGCCGAAGATGGCCCGCAGGAGTTTCTCCTCCGGAGTCAGCTGAGTCTCGCCCTTCGGGGTCACCTTGCCGACCAGGATATCCCCGGCCTTGACCTCGGCACCCACATAGATGATCCCCGATTCGTCGAGATTGCGCAGCGCATCCTCGCCGACGTTCGGCATGTCGCGGGTGATCTCCTCGGGGCCGAGCTTGGTGTCCCGCGCCATGACCTCGAACTCCTCGATGTGGATCGAGGTGAAGACGTCATCGCGCACCAGACGCTCGGAGATGAGGATCGAGTCCTCGAAGTTGTAGCCGTTCCATGGCATGAAGGCCACCAGAACGTTGCGTCCCAACGCCAGTTCGCCCCACTGGGTGCTCGGACCATCGGCGATGATGTCACCCTTGTTCACCCGCTCACCGGCCCGCACCAGAGGGCTTTGGTTGATGCAGGTGTTCTGGTTGGAACGGGAGAACTTGATCAGATTGTAGATGTCCACGCCCGGCTCGGTCGCACCCGGCTCGTCATCCGCCTTGATGATGATGCGACCCGCCTCCACCTCGTCCACGATGCCGGAACGCTTGGCCACGATCGCCACGCCCGAATCCCGCGCCACCACCCCTTCCATGCCCGTGCCCACCAGAGGGGCATCGGTCTTGATCAGAGGTACCGCCTGACGCTGCATGTTCGAACCCATCAGCGCGCGGTTGGCGTCGTCGTTCTCCAGAAACGGAATCAACGCGGCGGCCACGGAGACGATCTGCTTGGGCGAGACGTCCATGTACTCGACGCGGATGGGCTCGCCCACCGTGAATTCGAGCTTGTGACGGCACTGGATCAGCTCACCGGTCAGACGCCCCTGACGATCCAAGGCGGCGTTGGCCTGGGCGATGACGTAGTTCTCTTCCTCGATGGCGGAGAGATAATCCACCTCGTCCGTGACCTGGCCACTCTCCACGCGGCGATACGGGCTCTCGATGAAGCCGAACTCGTTGATGCGCGCATAGGTGGAGAGGCTGTTGATCAGGCCGATGTTCGGACCTTCCGGGGTCTCGATCGGACAGATGCGGCCATAGTGGGTCGGATGGACGTCGCGCACCTCGAAGCCGGCGCGCTCGCGGGTCATGCCGCCCGGTCCCAACGCGGAGAGACGCCGCTTGTGGGTGATCTCCGAGAGCGGATTGGTTTGATCCATGAACTGCGAGAGCTGGCTGGAGCCGAAGAACTCGCGGATCACCGCCGAAAACGGCTTGGAGTTGAGAATGTCGTGCGGCATCAGGGAGTCGGAGTCTGCAGCGGACATGCGCTCGCGAATTGCCCGCTCCATGCGCACCAAACCGATGCGCACCTGGTTTTCCAACAACTCGCCCACGGAACGAACACGCCGGTTGCCCAGATGGTCGATGTCGTCCACCTTGCCGTGACCATCCTTGAGCTTGAGGAGGATCGACAACACGCCGATGATGTCCTCCTTGCGCAGCACGCGGACATCCAGGTCGCACTCCAGATCAAGCCGCTTGTTCATCTTCATCCGACCCACGGCGGAGAGATCATACCGCTCCGGGTTGAAGAAGAGGTTGTTGAACAGATTGGTGGCCGCATCCAAGGTCGGCGGCTCGCCCGGACGCATCATCCGGTAGATATCGATCAGCGAGTCATCGGTGGTCTGATTCTTGTCCAGCGCCATGGTATTGCGCAGATACGGACCCACGGTGGTGTAATCGATGAACAGGGTCTCGATCTCCTGAATCCCCGCATCCTCGAAACGAACCAACAGATCCTCGGTCACCTCGCCACCCGCCTCGGCGATCAGATCCCCTTCGGCGGTGTGCATGTCGTGGGAGAGGAAACGCCCGATCAGATCCTCGGCAGGCACCGGCAGCCACTCCAGGCCGAGCTGCTGGATTTTCTTCACCGCCCGCGCCGTAATCTTGCGCTTGGCGCTCACCAACTCCTCGCCACTCTCCGGATCGACGATGGCATAGTTGAAACGGCTGCCCATCAGGCGCTCGAAGTCGAGCTTCTTCTCCCAGACCACGCCCTGCTTGCGATACCGCTCGGAATCGTGGAAACGGTTGAGGATCTCCTCGCCCGACATGCCCATGGCACGCAGAAGGGTCGTCACCGGCAACTTGCGCCGACGGTCGATGCGCGCGTAGACGATATCCTTGGGATCGAACTCGAAGTCGAGCCAGGAGCCACGATAGGGAATCACCCGCGCCGAGAAGAGCAACTTGCCACTGGAGTGGGATTTGCCCTTGTCGTGGTCAAAGAAGACGCCCGGCGAACGGTGCATCTGCGAGACGATCACGCGCTCGGTGCCGTTGACGATGAAGGTGCCGGTGGCGGTCATCAGGGGCATCTCACCCAGATAGACCTCCTGCTCCTTGATCTCGCGCACCGAACGGGTTCCGGCGTCCTCGTTCTCCTCCCAGATCACCAGGCGGAACGAGACCTTGAGCGGCGCCGAAAAAGTCATTCCGCGCTGCAGGCACTCGTCCACCTCATACTTGGGCTCGCCAAGCTGGTAACGGACATATTCGAGACTGATGGTGTTGGAATAGTCCTGGATGGGGAAGACCGACAGGAAGACCCCGTGCAATCCCATGTCACGGCGCAGATCCGGGTCAACTTCTTCCTGGAGGAAGCGTTGAAAGGACTGGGTCTGGATGGCGATCAGGTTGGGAATGTCGATGATGGTCGGGATGCGGCCGAAGTTCTTGCGCAGCCTTTTCTTTTCAGTGAACGACAGAGCCATCGGAACTCCTGGAACGACCTGTTTGGAAACAAAACATGGGACTCGCGCGCAGTGGGAACAGGGGGTCCCCACGCCAACTACCCGCACCTAGTCCCGGCGATCATGCACGGTATTGCGCCACATCCTGTTGGCGCGATGGGAATCTTGGTGACGGAGCATCCCCAGGGGAGCGACCCTCCGGAGTATGATCCAAGACCAACCCATCCACCCGACTGACCTCAACATGCCCTCGGATACGAAATGGCCGAACAGCGTGGCATGACTTTCAATATTGAAATTTCTCAAACGCCACAAATGCCAAGACCCGCCGCGCGATCCGAACTCCATTTCCTCGTGGATCGCGGGCGGGAACCTGACAAAAACGTGGAATTACTTGATCTCGACCTTGGCGCCGGACTCTTCCAGCTCTTTCTTGAATTTCTCGGCATCGGCCTTGGAGACACCCTCCTTGACCGGCTTCGGCGCGGCCTCGACCAGATCCTTGGCCTCTTTCAGACCCAGGCTGGTGATGGCGCGCACGGCCTTGATGACGTGAATTTTCTTGTCTGCCGGCACATCGGCCAGGATGACGGTGAATTCGGTCTGCTCTTCCACCGGGGCAGCGGCCTCGGCGGGAGCGGCGGAAGCGGCCACGGCAACCGGAGCGGCAGCGGAAACACCGAAGCGCTCTTCCAGGGCCTTGACCAGCTCGGCCAGTTCCAGGACCGTCATGGTTTCGATGGCGGAAATCAGTTCTTGTTGCGACAGAGCCATGTTCTTTCTCCAATCATATCGATCGCGCCATGCGCGAATTTTGTGAATGACAAGCCCAGTCCCCCACCTGGAGTCCAGGCCAGGGTAAGGGTCAAGCGGCTTGTTTCTCTTTTTCCTCGCGGATCCGGTCGAGCACGCGCACGAAGCTGGCGGGCACGGCGGCCAGGACACCGACGATGTTCTGCACCGGGTTCATCATGGTACCGAGCAGACGAGCCAGCAGCACCTCGCGCGAGGGCAGCTTGGAAAGCTCGACAATCTCCGCCGGGTTCATGAAGACGCCGTTGAGAACGCCTCCCTGCACGATCAGCAGGGGATGCTTCTTGGCAAATTCCGTGAGCACCTTGGCCGGGGCCACGGGATCCTTGGAGAAGGCCAGGATCGTGGGACCGGTGAGAACCTTACCCAACGGCTCGAACTGGGATCCCTGGATCGCTCGCCGGGTCAAGGTGTTCTTGACAACCCGCAACTCCGCGCCAGCGGCACGAATTTCACGCCGCAAACGGGTCATCTGGGCCACGGTCATGCCACGGTAGTGAGAGGCGATGGCCACCTGCGAACGGGCCATGCTCTCCTGGACCTCTTGGATGATCACTGATTTTTCGGTTTGGTTCACCGACTGTGCTCCTTTCTGGCTGAGTTGGTGCGCCCCCCATCCCTGTCAAGGGTTGGCCAGGTCGCCGGTTTTCGTGTCTCGTACCAACAAAAGCGTCCCCAACCAGAGGATATTCCGCATGATTGGTCTCGGCGGGCCGAAGCTGATTTCCATTAAGAGGCGCGTCATGCACGCCTCACCCGCTGTCTTGGACGAATTCAAACCGGTGGCGCGCTCCCGAACGGGAACCGCGGGTCACACCGTATGCACATCCACCCGCACGCCCGGCCCCATGGTCGAAGAGACGGTCACCTTCTTCACATAGGTGCCTTTGACCACGGTGGGACGCTGCTTTTTGAGCTGGCCCACAAGGGCACGACAGTTGTCGCTGATCTTGTCGGCATCGAAGGAGACCTTGCCCACGCCGGCGTGGATGATACCCGCCTTCTCGACGCGGAAGGCCACCTGACCGGCCTTGATGGACTTGATGATGCCGGCCATGTCGAAGGTCACGGTGCCGAGCTTCGGGTTGGGCATCAGGCCACGGGGTCCCAGAACACGTCCCAGGCGACCCACGATGCCCATCACATCGGGGCAGGCGACGACGCGATCGAACTCCAGCCAACCCCCTTGAATCTTTTCGACCAACTCATCCGCGCCGACATAATCGGCTCCGGCGGCCTGGGCCTCCTGGGCCTTGTCACCCTTGGCAAAGGCGAGGATCCGAACCGTCTTGCCGGTACCATGGGGCAACTCCACCGTGCCGCGAACCATCTGATCGGCATGCCGGGGATCAACGCCCAGATTGACCGCGATCTCGACCGACTCGTCGAACTTCGCGTTGCTCTTCTCTTTCACCAGACGCACCGCGTCTTCCAGCGTGAACTGGGTGGTACGGTCAAGACCCTCCCAAAGAGCTTTGATCCGTTTACCGCGCTTGGCCATGACTCGCTCCTCGATTCTTTTTCAAACGTGCATGATGTGGGGTATCCCCCTCACCCGCCAACCGTGGCCTCTTCCGCCGGAAGAGCCTCGGTCGATCCATCCACTCACACCACTTCCAGCCCCATGGAACGGGCCGAGCCGGCGATGATCCGCTTCGCGCCTTCCAGATCCTTGGCGTTCAGATCCACCATCTTGGTTTCGGCGATCTGTGCCACCTGATCCCAGGTCACCTTGCCGATCGGACCACCCTTGCCGGGCTTCACCGCGCCCTTGGGCACGCCGGATGCCTTGCGCAGCAGATAGGTGGCCGGCGGGGTCTTGATCTCGAAGGTGAAGGTTCGATCCGCGTAGACCGTGATCAACACCGGGGTCGGAGCCAGAGGCTCCAACGTCTGGGTACGGGCATTGAAGGTCTTGCAGAACTCCATGATGTTCAGGCCGTGCTGACCCAGAGCCGGTCCCACGGGCGGGCTGGGCTTGGCCGCGCCAGCCGGGCATTGCAATCTGACATACGCTGTGATTTTCTTGGCCATTTTGGCGAATCCCCAATCTGTGACACCATATCTTGAAAGCGTGAATTACCATGAACTCCCGCCAGGGAGATCCATGGTCGGGGGGTGAGGGGGTTCTCCCCCCATCATGCAAATTACAGCTTTTCGACCTGAACGAAATCCAACTCCACGGGTGTTGCGCGTCCGAAGATGCTCACCGAGACCTTCAAACGTGTCTTGTCCTCATCCACCGCCTCCACCACGCCGTTGAAGGAGACGAACGGACCATCGGTCACACGTACGCTCTCACCCACCGCGAAGGTGACCTTGGGCTTGGGTTTTTCCATGCCCACCTCGACTTGATGAAGGATCTTTTCCACCTCACGCTCGGACAACGGCTGCGGGCGTCCTCCACCACCGAGAAAGCCGGTCACCTTGGGAATGGCGTTCACCAAGTGCCAAGTCTCGTCGTTCAACTCCATCTTGACCAGGACATAACCAGGGAAGAACTTGCGCTCCGAGGTCACCTTGTGACCGCCACGCAACTCAACCACCTCTTCCGAGGGGACCAGGATCGACTCGAACAACTCCCCGGAACCGGTCAGTCGCACACGCTCCTCAAGGGTGCTCTTGACCTTTTTCTCAAATCCCGAGTAGGCGTGAATCACATACCACTGTTTGGCCATGGTTGTCCTTTTTCTTTGTGCGCGGTCCCAAGCCGTCAACCGATGATCTGACGCACGACGAGCGCCAGGATCGCATCCACCATCCACAAGAACAGAGATACCAGAACCACCATGCCGAATACGACGATGGTCGTGTTCATCGTATCCTTCCGGGTAGGCCAAACCACCTTGCCGACCTCGGCACGCACCTCAGTCAGGTAGGTTCTGAATTGGGCGATCCGCCCGCTGTCATTGATCATGGAGTGATTCTTACGGTGAGGAAGGCAAATGAATGTTGGACCTTAAGCACCAGCACCATCGGAACCCCGGTCAAGGGGCCTTCAAGCCGATACGCCATACACATTGGCAGGACAGGAGGGACTCGAACCCCCAACCGCCGGTTTTGGAGACCGATGCTCTACCACTTGAGCTACTATCCTAATCCAACATGTTCACGTCGCGCCCCAGGGACGCGACGTGATATCTACTTGATCTTTCATGATCTGACGCACGACGAGCGCCAGGATCGCATCCACCATCCACAAGAACAGAGATACCAGAACCACCATGCCGAATACGACGATGGTCGTGTTCATCGTATCCTTCCGGGTAGGCCAAACCACCTTGCCGACCTCGGCACGCACCTCAGTCAGGTAGGTTCTGAATTGGGCGATCCGCCCGCTGTCATTGATCATGGAGTGATTCTTACGGTGAGGAAGGCAAATGAATGTTGGACCTTAAGCACCAGCACCATCGGAACCCCGGTCAAGGGGCCTTCAAGCCGATACGCCATACACATTGGCAGGACAGGAGGGACTCGAACCCCCAACCGCCGGTTTTGGAGACCGATGCTCTACCACTTGAGCTACTATCCTAATCCAACATGTTCACGTCGCGCCCCAGGGACGCGACGTGATATCTACTTGATCTTTCCTTCCTTGTGCAGGGTATGCTTGCGGCACGCCGAACAGAACTTCTTGAGCGCCATTTTTTCCGGCTTGTTCTTTTTGTTCTTGTCGGTCGTATAATTGCGCCGCTTGCACACTTCGCAACAGAGGCTGATCAGGTCACGCATCTATCTCTCCCAGTTCCCTGGCTGCTTTCTGTCTTGGCATCGATCGTCGGTTCGAACCGATCCGGCGGACAATGAGCCGAACACCCGAGGATGTTCGGCCATCGCACGCGAGCCACGACTTACTTCATGATTTCCGAAACAACACCCGCGCCCACGGTCTTGCCGCCTTCGCGAATGGCGAAGCGCAGTCCCTTCTCCATGGCAATCGGTGCGATCAGTTCAACTTCCATGGCGATGTTGTCGCCCGGCATCACCATTTCCACGCCCTCGGGCAGATTCAGCACACCGGTCACATCCGTGGTGCGGAAATAAAACTGCGGGCGATAGTTGGTGAAGAACGGGGTATGACGACCACCTTCCTCCTTGGAGAGGATATAGCACTCGGCCTTGAACTTGGTGTGCGGGGTGATCGAGTTCGGCTTGGCCAAAACCTGACCACGCTGCACATCCTCGCGCTTGATGCCACGCAGCAGCACGCCGATGTTGTCGCCCGCCTGACCTTGATCCAACAATTTGCGGAACATCTCGACGCCGGTGCAGACCGAGTTCGTCGTATTCTTGATGCCGACGATGGAGACGTTCTCACCCACCTTGACGATACCGCGCTCCACGCGACCGGTCACCACCGTGCCACGACCGGAAATGGTGAACACATCCTCGATCGGCATCAGGAAGGCTCCATCCAGAGGACGCTCCGGTTGCGGGATGTAGGCATCCACCGCATCCATCAGCTTCTGGATCGCGCCGGAACCCATCGGGCCGGTATCCCCCTCCATGGCCTTCAACGCCGAACCGATCACGATCGGGATTTCGTCGCCCGGGAAGTCATAGCTCGACAGCAGCTCACGCACCTCCAGCTCGACCAACTCCAGCAGTTCCGGATCATCCACCTGGTCGGCCTTGTTCATGAAGACCACCAGCGAGGGAACACCCACCTGACGGGCCAACAGGATGTGCTCGCGGGTCTGCGGCATCGGGCCATCGGCGGCAGAGACCACCAGGATGGCGCCGTCCATCTGTGCGGCACCGGTGATCATGTTCTTGATGTAGTCCGCGTGACCGGGGCAGTCCACATGCGCATAGTGGCGCTGATCGGTTTCGTACTCCACATGGGCGGTCGAGATCGTGATACCACGAGCCCGCTCCTCGGGAGCCGCGTCGATCTGGTCATACGCCTTGAACTCGGCCAGCCCCTTGGTCGCCAGATGCTTGGTGATTGCCGCCGTCAGGGTCGTCTTGCCATGGTCAACGTGACCGATGGTGCCGATGTTGACGTGCGGTTTGTTTCGATTGAATTTCGCCTTGGCCATGACAATCTCTCCGCTGGGACTCTGCAATCTCGAATAATGGACAAAAACTTAGAAAATAAAAAAATGCCCCGAGACTGAAGTCGCGGGCTTGAAAAGTTCAGAAAAATATAGAGTGGAGCCCATGCTCGGGATTGAACCGAGGACCTCTTCCTTACCAAGGAAGTGCTCTACCACTGAGCTACATGGGCGAAACAGCACTGCATACCAGAATCTACCAAATTCTTCACTCCAAGGCCAGGATCATCTGCATACGCCCTGGTTGAAATGCTTTTGGAGCGGGCGGGGGGAATCGAACCCCCATGATCAGCTTGGAAGGCTAACGTTCTACCACTAAACTACGCCCGCTTGCTCTGGCGAGATTGGTGGAGGGGGGAGGATTCGAACCTCCGAAGGCTGAGCCGGCAAATTTACAGTCTGCTCCCTTTGGCCGCTTGGGAACCCCTCCCTAAGCCCATCTCGTTCAACCGGGTCCTGAAAAATACGGCCTTCAGGATTGGCCTCGGTTGAGCTAGAAACATTTAAACGTCGCACGGTCGAAAGTCAAGATCATTTGTGCAGAGGATCACTTTTTTTCCGGATCGATCGCCAGGATGGTCATGATGCCCCGCGCCACCTGACGTGTCGAGAGGTTGCGGTAGTGGTGCTGGGCGTTGCCGTGAAAGCAGGCGGTTTGTCCCGCGCCGACCCTGGCCCGCTCTCCACCCACCTCCAGCTCCACCTCTCCTTCCAGAACGTGGAGATACTCTTCGCTACCGGGAAGATGGGGCTTTCCCGCGTAGCCCCCACCCGGTTGCAACGTGAAGGACCATTGCGTCAGGTGCAGCATGTTGGATGGCGTCACCATCATCGCCTGATATCGCCCCTCTCCGGACTCCACGCGCCGCATCTGATCCACCGGCAGAACCCGAATGAAACGACGCGAGGCATCCACCAACTGATCAAGCGTCATCTCCAGCGCGCAGGCGATCTTGAAAACCACGGCCAGGCTCGGATTGGCATCGTCCTTCTCCACCGTGGCGAGAGTCGCCCTGGGAATCCCGGCCAGATCGGCCAACTGCTGCTGGGTGAGCTTCCGTTGCCGGCGAATCGAACGGATTCGCGTACCAACCAGATTGGTGATCATGTTGGCATTCGCCTCCGCTTGACAATCTGACAACAAAATTGACAGCATATTGATTTTCCGCTTGACGCAAACCAGCGACTCGGCGCACAGTAGCCTCCATTGTATCTAAGCAAAACTGTTATTACAGGAGAAAAAATCACATGAGCGTTCTGGTCACCCAACCCGCACCCGACTTCACCGCCAAGGCCGTCATGCCCGACAACAGCATCGCCGACGCCTTCACCCTCTCCTCGCTGCGCGGCAAGTATGTGGTGTTGTTCTTCTATCCCCTGGACTTCACCTTCGTCTGCCCCTCGGAAATCATCGCCTTCGACCACCGTTTGAACGAGTTCAAGCAGCGCAACGTGGAGGTGGTCGGCGTGTCGATCGACTCCCACTTCTGCCATCTGGCCTGGAAGAACACCCCGATCAATCAGGGTGGCATCGGCAATGTCCAGTATCCGCTCGTGGCCGACCTCACCAAGGAGATCGCCAAGAGCTACGATGTGCTGTTGGGTGCCGGCATCGCCCTGCGCGGCTCCTTCCTGATCGACCGTCAGGGTATCGTCCGCCATCAGGTGGTCAACGACCTCCCTCTGGGCCGCAACATCGACGAGATGCTGCGCCTGGTCGATGCCTTGCAGTTCACCGAAGAGCACGGAGAGGTCTGCCCGGCGGGCTGGAACAAGGGCAAGGCCGGCATGAAGGGTTCGACCGCCGGTGTGGCCGAATACCTGGCCAACCACGCCAGCGATCTGTAATCCCTTGACAAAGCGACGCGGTTTGTCCTATCCTTGATTGGATAAGCCGCTTTAGCTCAGGGGTAGAGCAGCTCACTCGTAATGAGCAGGTCCTCGGTTCAATTCCGAGAAGCGGCTCCAAAGAAATCAACGGCTTACATCGGTTTCGGTGTGAGCCGTTTTTTTTTGATGTAGCCACAGTATAGCCACTTGGTGGAAATCGGCGTCTTTGTCAAAACCCTGACAGGGTTGAACTTTCCTCTTCCAGGATGAATGCCCGTCCCTCTGGATGAAGACGAGATAATGACCTTCAATCTGGCTGAGAGTCATTCCACAGGCCCACGAAATCAGGATCCGCCAGGGGTAAGGATTTTTTCCGTACCCTTTCGCATAAGCCGCCCGCAAGAACGGGCGCCCCCCGACGTCTCATCACCTCCAGACAGATGGCCGCCATCCCTGGCAGCCGTATGCATGTTCCTCGCGCCAGCATCAACGCTGGCGGACGTGTTGGTCATAAGAGCTTCTGTTGCGGCCCGATCCATCCCTTGATCAGATCTTTCGTGAGACTCATCCGAAACAGCGTATCACCAGCGATGGTGACGGCCCGGACCAGCACGGCTTGCAGATCGTCCAGGAAGGGCAACAACTCATCCGGATCGATCTTCTGTCCGGCGTCGCGACGATCAAAGGCAAGCATGCGCAGTTCCCTCAACAGCGCCTCGCCATCATCAAAAGATCGCATGTCGGAAAGCTGGTGCCGCTTCTGGTACGACTCGGGAGAGGCGTTCCCTTGGCCGGGGAACAGATCGGCATCCACAAGGCGCAACTTGCCTTTCTCGGATACCTGGATGCGGATGGTGCGGGATGGGGTGGGGGTGTTCGTGGGCATGGCGTTTGTCTCCTTTTCGGGGATGGTGAATGAACCGGGTGCCGAAAACCGACAAACGACGGCGCGCTTCTTTCCCCTTGCGGGGTATTGTATCCACGCACACCCGGCCAAGAGTTGTCAAGCGACACGCAAAACTGACCCCCTTGCGACACGCAAAATTGACCCCCTC